>DATKJN010000469.1:0-8159 GCA_035543655.1 Burkholderiaceae bacterium
CCAGCGAGACCAGTTCCACCCCGAGCGCGATGTCGACGCTGGGCAGCGCCGCCGCGCGAGCGCGCAGCACCCGCTCCACCGCGGGCTGGTTGAACACCATCGACGGCGTGTAGCCCTGCGGATGCGGCGGCTCGAGCATGGTCATGCGCCGGATCAACTGGCCGTCGACGCCGAAGTACTCCGATGGCGTGAACGCTTCGACGTGCGGCTCGATGTCTTGCACCACGCCGAGCTGCTGGAAGGTGCGCATCACCTCATGGTCGAGCGAGATCGCGCGCGGCTTGTCGTACACCTCGCGCATGCGGTCGCACACGAACGTGGCGAGGCCCATCTGGCCCAGCAGCCCGGCGGCCACCGCGCCGCTCGGCCCGAAGCCGACGATGGCGACGTCGTGCATCGCTGCCGCCTTCACGTCAGGCGGCTTCGTTCTCGACCGGGTTGCGCAGCGTGCCGATGCGCTCGATCTGAATCTCGATCACGTCGCCGGACTTCATCCACACCGGTGGTGTGCGCGCCTGGCCCACGCCGGCCGGCGTGCCCATCACGATCACGTCGCCGGGCTCCAGCGTCATGCATTGCGCCAGCAGGTCGATGGTCTCGTCGACCGGAAAGATCATGTCGGTGGTGTTGGCGCTTTGCATCACCTGGCCGTTCAAGCGGCTTTCGATGTGCAGGCCTGCAGCACCCGGCGGCAACTCGTCGGCACTGACCAGCACCGGCCCGAAGCCGCCGGTGGCATCGAAGTTCTTGCCGATGGTCCACTGGCCGGTGCGCTTCTGGTAGTCGCGCACCGAGATGTCGTTGAAGCAGCTGTAGCCGAACACGTACTGCAATGCCTCGGCGCGCTTCACGTGCCGCGGCACGCGCGAGCCGATCACCAGCGCGAGTTCGGCCTCGTAGTCGAACTTGCTCGACACCTTGGGCACCAGGGCCGGCTTGCCGTGCGCCAGCAGCGAGCTCTTGCCGCGGTAGAAGAACCAGGGGTAGTCCGGCTTGTCGCGCCCGCCCTCCTTGGCGTGGTCGAAGTAGTTGAGCCCCAGGCAGATGACCTTGCCGGGCTCGGGCACCAGCGGTGCCAGGTCCAGCTGCGCCAACGGCAGGCGCTTGGCACTCGACTTCAGTGCGGCGCGCGCGGCGCCAACCAGGTCCACGCCGGCTTCGAGCGCGGCGCGCACGTCGGGCGGCACCTCGGGGTTGTGCGCGTTCAGGTCGACGACGGCGTCGCCGTCGACCACGCCCAGGCGGGTGCGACCTTGCTGAAAGTAGGTGATGAATCGCATGCGGTTCTTTCCTCAGGAAGTCGGCTTGAAGAGCACCACGCGCTGCGCCTCTTTCAGGCGCACGCTGGGCGGCGGCGAGATGCCCCACTGGTCGACGCGGCCCGGCGGCCATTGCCAGTCGGCGGGGCCGCGTGCGACGTGGTCGGGGCCGACCTGCTCGACCTCGGCGGTGTATTCGATGACCACGCCGAAGGGGTCGATGAAGTAGTTGAACGCGTTGTCGCCCGGGCCGTGGCGCCCGGGTCCCCATTCGATCGCATGGCCGGCATCCTTCATGCGGCCGCCGCCGCGCATCACCGACTCGAGGTCGGGCATCAGGAACGCGATGTGGTTCAGCGCGTCGTTGTCGGTGATGCCGAGCGCCACGCTGTGGTGGTCGGCGTTGCAGTTGAGGAACGCCATGATCTTGGTGCGGTCGGCGAGCGTGAAGCCGAGCGCGCGCTGAAACCATGCCTGCGTCGCGTCGACGTCGTGGCTGTTCAGCACCACATGGGCCAGGCGCGTCGGATGGTCCTTGCGCTCTTGCGCGTCGGTGTGGCGTGCGTCACCGTGCACCACCTGGATCACGCGGCCGTCGGGGTCGCGCAGCACGAGCCCGGTGCCGCCAGCCGGATCGCGCACCGGGGCTGGAGGCTGCAGCAGCACGGCGCCGGCCTGCACGGCGCTGCGTTCGATGGCGGCCAACGCCGACGCATCGCGCGCACGGAGCGTCACGTGGCGGATCTGCGGCACCGCGCCACCGGCTTGCAGCGACAGCAGGTGGTGATCGTTTCCGGTGCCGCGCAGGTACAGCGCATCGGCTGTTCTGGCGGCCACCGACAAATGCCACACCCGGGTGTAGAACGCCTCGGCGGCCGCCAGGTCGGGCACGGTGAGCGCCACGCTGCGCAACGCGGAGATCCAGGGTGAGCTCATGCGGGCCAGTGAAATGCGGAGCGCGCAGTCTAGGAAGCGGCTGTCCATCCAGCTAGTCGATTCCGTGAGTACATAGAATCCACACCATGGATTTGCGTGCCATCGACCTGAACCTGCTGGTGGTGTTCGCCGCGATGGCCGAGCACCGCAGCGTCACGCGCGCCGGCGAGGCCATCGGCCTCAGCCAGCCGGCGATGAGCGCCGCGTTGGCACGGCTGCGCGCGCTGTTCAACGATGCGCTGTTCGTGCGCTCGGGCGCCGAGATGAAGCCCACGCCGCGCGCGCTCGAGCTGGGCGACCCGGTGCGCCGCGTCATCGAGACGGTGCGCACCGACATCCTGCAGCGTTCGTCCTTCGACCCCGCGACCACCGAACGCACGTTCACGCTCATCACGCCCGACATCGGCGAGATCAACTTCGTGCCCCGGCTGTTGGCGCGTTTTGCCGTGGTGGCGCCGCGCGCCAGCCTGCGCGCGCTGGCCAAGCCGAGGCCGGCGGCGGCCGAGGGGCTGGAGTCGGGCGACGCCGAACTGGCGGTCGGCTACTTTCCCGACCTGCACAAGGCGGGCTTCTTTCAGCAGAAGCTGTTCGACAACCCGCACGTGTGCATCGTGCGCGCCGGCCATCCGGCGATCGGCAAGCGCCTCACGCTGAAGACCTACCTGGCCGCGTCGCACGCGGTGGTGCGGCCGGACGGGCGCGAGCACGTGTTCGAGCAATTCATCCAGCAACGCGGGCTGCAGCGCCGCGTGCTGGTGGAGCTG
Organism: Burkholderiaceae bacterium; assembly: GCA_035543655.1. Taxonomy (GTDB): domain Bacteria; phylum Pseudomonadota; class Gammaproteobacteria; order Burkholderiales; family Burkholderiaceae_C; genus JAEUPI01. The sequence continues at coordinate 2,960 of DATKJN010000469.1, forward strand.
TCGCACTTCATGAGCCTGCTGCCGGTGCTGGAGAACTCCGACATGATCGCCACCGTGCCGCGCGATCTCGCCGACGTGTGCCAGCGCTACGCCGACCTGCGCATCGTCGAGCCGCCGATCAAGGCGCCGGTGATCGCGGTGCACCAGTTCTGGCACCTGCGTTTCCACAAGGATCCGGCCAACCTGTGGCTGCGCGGCGTGGTGCGATCGTTGTTCCCGCCGCGGCACTGAGAAGCATCCGAGCGCGTCACAATCCGCGCCATGACCGCGACCCACACCGCAGGCCCGCCGCAGGGCGGGCTTCGCCGCATCGCCGATCTGCCCGGGCCGCCGGGCCGGCCACTGGTGGGCAACCTGTTCCAGCTCAAGCGCGACGTGATCCATCAAGGCGTCGAGCGCTGGTGCCGCCAGTACGGCTCGCTGTTCAAGTTTCGCATCGGGCGGCGTCAGCTGTTGGTGGTGGCCGACCATGCCTTGATCGCCGACGTGCTGCGCGATCGCCCGCAAGGATGGCGCCGCACGCAGCAGTTGCAAGTGGTGTCGCGCGAGATGGGGCTCAAGCCCGGGCTGTTCGGCGCCGAGGGCGAGGCCTGGCGCGCGCAGCGGCGCATGGTGATGAGCGGGCTCGATCCGTCGCGCGTGCGAGCGTACTTTCCCTCGCTGCAGCGCGTGACCGAGCGGCTGCATCGCCGCTGGCTGCAGGCCGCGAACGAAGGGCGCGCGCTGCCGCTGCAGCCCGAGCTGATGCGCTACACGGTGGACACCGTGGCCGGCCTGGCGTTCGGGCGCGACATCAACACGCTGGAAAGCGATGGCGACATCATCCAGCAGCACCTGGACCGCATCTTTCCGGCGCTGTTTCGCCGCCTGATGGCGCCGCTGCCGTATTGGCGCTGGTTCAAGCTGCCCGCCGACCGTGCGCTCGACCGCAGCGTGGCTACGGTGAAGCAGGCGATCGCCGAGTTCGTCACCGAGGCGCGCGAGCGCCTGCGCACCGACCCAACGCGCCGCGAGCAGCCGCCGAACCTGCTGGAGGCGATGATCGTCGCCGCCGAGGAGGGCCGCACCGGCATCGGCGACGAGCAGGTGTCGGCCAACGTGCTGACCATGTTGCTGGCCGGTGAGGACACCACGGCCAACACGCTGGCGTGGCTGCTGCACCTGCTGCATCGGCACCCCGCGGTGATGGCCCGCGCACGTGACGAAGCGATGCGCGTGGCCGACAAGGCCGAGCCGCTGACGCCGGAAGACCTGGCCCAGCTCGACTACATCGAGGCCTGCCTGCACGAGACGATGCGTCTCAAACCGGTGGCGCCGTTCCTGGTGTTCGAGGCCCTGCGCGACACCCGACTGGGCGACGTGCAGGTGCCGGCAGGCACGCTGCTGTGGTGCGCGATGCGCCACGACAGCGTGAGCGCGTTGCACTTCCCCGAGCCGGGGTCGTTCGATCCCGAACGCTGGATCGGCGAGAACGCGGGCCACGGCAAGCGCGTGGCGTCGCCGTTCGGCGGCGGGCCGCGCATGTGCCCGGGCCGCTACCTCGCGCTCATCGAGATGAAGATGCTGCTGGCGATGCTGCTCACGCGCTTTGACATCCAGTCGGTCACCGCGCCGGGTGGCGCCGAGGCCGAAGAGCGCATGTCGTTCACGATGGTGCCGGTGGGCTTGAGCATGCGCTTGCGGGCGCGCTAGTCGGCGCGTCGACACCGCCCAGAAGCGCGTCGAGCAGCGTGCGCATGCGGCGCCAATGGCTGCCTTCCCAGAAGACGCGGCCGCAACCGTCGCAGGTGACGAAACGGTCGTGGTGTGCGCGCACGCGCGGCGGCACACGAGGCGCCGCGAGTTCGGCCGCGAGCGGGCGCAGCGGCGCATTGCAATTCAGGCAGCGCGTGAACGGCCGCGCCGACCGGTGCAGGTCGAGCCGAGCGAACACTTCGTGCAACTGCAGCTCGCTGCGCAGCGCGTGCACGTAGCAGCCGTGCGTGATGCCGCGGCGCTTCAGCAGCTCGCGGTCGCGCGTGAGCACGATGCGGCCCTGGTCGAGCGCGATGCGTTCGATCTCGGCATCGTGGTAGTGGTTGTCGTACAGCGTGTCGAAGCCGGTCATGCGCAGCAGGTGCGCGAGGCCGCCCAGGTGCGCATCGGCCACGAAGCGCGTGTCGCGCAGCGGATGCTCGCGCACGCGCAGCAGGGGCGTGATGTCGAAGGCCTCGAACTTCGGGTACACCGCCACGCGGTCGCCGTCGGCGAGCAGGCAGTGAAAGTCGACCGACTCGCCGTTGACCAGCACCAGCTCGACCTCGGTGTGCGGCACGCCGAGCGCCTCGATCATGTGCTTGGTGGTGGCGGCGCGCGCACAGCGGCAATCGAACGAGCGGCCGCGCCGCTCAAGCGCAATGAATGTGTTGAGCTCCTCGTAGAAGCGGAAGGTCGCCGTGGTCATCGCGTGCCGCCCCTGCAAACGACAGCGTAGCCGCTCGGCACGCCAGCGCTACACGGCGCGGCCCAAATCCGCATCGAGGTCGTGCGCATACAGCCAGGCGCTCTGTCGCAGCGGGTCGCCATGGGCCAGCTCGGCATCGCGTTGCTGCTGCTCGGGCCCGTCGGGCAGGTGGTTGCGCACCTCGCGCCCGCGGCTCATTTGCAGCACCCGGTCGGCGCGCGGCTGACGGATGGCCTCGTAGCGCTGCAGTGCCTGCGGCGCCGTGGCGCGATCGGCACCCTGCAGGCAACCGGCGAGCACGTATGCGTCTTCGAGGGCCTGCGCCGCACCCTGCGCGAAGAACGGCAGCATCGCGTGCGCGGCGTCACCGAGCAACGCGATGCGGCCCTCGACCCAACGGCCGAGCGGGTTGCGGTCGTACAGCGCCCAGCGTTTGGTGCTGCTGGCCGAGACGATCAGTTGTTGCACGCGCTCGTCCCAGCCGCTGAACTCGGCGCGCAGGTCGGCGAGCTCGCCGTCGGCATTCCACGATTCGACGCGCCAGGCGCCGGCCGGCACGATGGCCACCACGTTGACCAGCCGCCCGGCGCTGATCGGGTAGTGCACGAAGTGGCGGCCCGGCCCGAGCCACAGGGTTTGCACCGGGCGCAGCGCCATCGCGGGGGCGTGCTCGGCGCCCACCAGGCAGCGAAACGCGCACAGCCCGGAGAAGCGTGCCTCCAGCGGTGGCACCACGGCTTGCTGCACCGTCGAGTGGATGCCGTCGGCGCCGATCACCACATCGGCCGAGGCCGTTGTGGTGGCGCCATCGCGGCTTTGCAGCGTGAGTTCGACGGCGTCGGCGTGCGGGCGCAACGCGGTGCAGCGGCGATCGAGCTGCAGCCGGTCGGCCGGCCAGGCGCCGCGCAGCAGCGCGAGCAGGTCGGCCCGATGTGCCACGAAGCAGTCGGTGCCGTACAGGCGCCGGCAGTCTTCGCCCATCGGTTGCACGAACAGCACCTCGCCGTTCTGCCAGCGCCGGAACTCCCACGCCGCCTCCAGCCGCACGGCGAATTCGGACAGGCGCTGCGCGAGCTGAAGCTGCTCCAGCACCCGCACCATGTTGGGTGACACCACGATGCCGGCGCCGACCTCGCGCAGTTCGAGCGCCTGCTCGTAGACCGTCACGTCGAGCCCGGCCCGGCGCATGAACAGCGCGGCGGCGAGCCCACCCAGGCCCGCACCGACGATGGCGACGCGCAGGCTCACCGCGGCGAGCGCTCCGGCGCGTCGCGCATCACAAGGCCATCGATGGCCGCTGCGCCATCGCGGCGCGCCAGCGCACGAGGTGAGGGTGTTGCTCGCCGGGCTTGACCTTCACCACGCGTGCGAAGTCCACCGCGACCACCGCGCTGATGTCGCAGATGCTGAAGCGTTCGGTGGCGATGCACTCGCGCTGCGCGAGGCGCTCGTTCAGCGTGACGAAGAACCGCTGCAGCCGTTGCAGCCCGCGCTGCGCCAGCTCGGGAATCTGCACGTAGTCGGCCGGGCCGGGCAACGCGCGGTTGGCCATCGCCGGTGAGCTGTTGCGCATGGCTTCGGCAATCGCCATCAGGCCCTCGAACTCGATGCGCCAGTTCCAGCTCGCGACCTCGGCCTTCTCCAGCGGCGTGATGCCGAGCAGCGGCGGCTGCGGACAATGCGCCTCGAGGTAGGCGGTGATCGCTGCGTTGTCGGTCAGCAGCGCGCCGTCGTCGGTGCGCAACGTTGGCACCGTGCAATGCGGGTTGATGCGCCGGTATGCATCGCCGAGTTGTTCGCCGCCGCGCAGGTCGATCTGCACGGTGTCGTGCGGCACGCCCTTTTCGGCGAGCAGGATGCGCGCGCGCCGCGGACTCGGTGCGGTGCTGCAGTCGTACAGGGTGATCATCCGCGGGCCTTCACATCGCCGCCGTGAACGCGCCGTCGACGGTCATCACCAGGCCGCTGACGTACGACGCCTCGTCGGACGCGAGGAACACCGCGGGCGGGCCGATCTCCGCCAGCTGGCCCCAGCGGCCGGCCGGCGTGCGCTGCTGCACCCAGCGGTTGAACTCGGCGTTCTCGATCAGCGCGGTGTTCATCTCTGTGGCGAAGAATCCCGGCGCGATGCAATTCACCGTGATGCCGTCGCGCGCCAGCTCGACCGCGAGCTGCTTGGTCAGTGCGTGCACCGCGCCCTTGGTGGCGACATAGGCCGAGATCGTCGGCCGCGCATTGATCGCACTGATCGAGCCGGTGAGGATCAGCCGGCCGGTCTTGCGCGGGATCATCTGCTGCGCCGCCGCCTTGCACAGCGACCACACTGCGGTCAGGTTGGTGTCGAGCACGCGCTGGAAGTCGGCCTGCTCGAACGTGCTGATCGGCTGCCGGTGGTTGATGCCGGCGTTGGCCACCAGGATGTCGAAGCGGCCGTGGCGCTGCGCCAGTTCGGCCACACGGCGCTGTGCGAGCGCGGTGTCGGTGACGTCGAACGCGCAGGCCTCGCCGCGGAGCCCTTGCGCCGAGAGTTCGGCGACGCGTTTGCCCAGCGCCGCTTCATCGCGCGCGTTCAATGCCACGTGGGCGCCGGCCCGGGCCAGCGACTCGGCCATCGCCCAGCCGAGGCCGCGCGACGCGCCGGTGACCAGCGCCACCTTGCCGCTCAAGTCAAACATCGTTGCTCACCTTGACCACCGATTTCGGCGTGCGGCCGTTCGCAAAGTCCACCATGCAGCCCAGCCCCTCGCGCGCGATGGC
>DATKJN010000470.1:0-8848 GCA_035543655.1 Burkholderiaceae bacterium
TCGTGGTTCTTGTCGAGCTCTTCCCAGCGCGTGGCCACGCTCGGCAGGCGGGTGGCTTCTTCCTTCGACACCTTGCCGTCGGAGTTGGTGTCGATGCGCACGAACAGCGCCTGCGGCGATGTGTCCTGCGGTGTCGACTTCTGCTGTGCCGCCGCCACCTCGGGCAGCAGAGCGACGGCGAGCGCCGCGGCCCAGGTGAGCAGCCAGCGGTGCGTGCGGTGGATGTGTGTCATGACGAGCCTCCTGAACAACCGGATGCCATGTGGCGCGCACGCAGGGCGCGGCGCCGCACGATCCATTGTTCGCACCCGCGCTGACGACGTTGCCAGCAGGGATACCGCAGCGATTCGGTGAACTCCGCGGCACCACTCAGGGTCCAAGGCGCCGCATCCGCGGCTGCGGCCGGCGCGCTGCTGTTCAACGCGTTCACCTGGGGCGTGTCGTGGTGGCCGTTTCGCCAGCTGCACGCCCAAGCCGTGCATCCGCTGTGGGCCACCGCGTTGTGCTACCTGCTGGTCAGCTCGGTGCTCGCGCTCTGGCGGCCGAGCGCCGTGCGCGACGTGATGCGCACGCCGGCGCTGTGGGTGCTGATGTTCGCGTCGGGCTGCACCAATGCGGCGTTCAACTGGGGCGTGACCACGGGCGACGTGGTGCGCGTGGTGCTGCTGTTCTACCTGATGCCGCTGTGGACGTTGCTGCTGGCGCGGCTGCTGTTGCGTGAGCCGCTGCACGCGGGTGTGCTGGCGCGCGCTGCACTCGCACTCGGCGGCGCGCTGGTGGTGTTGTGGCCCGAAGGGGGCGGCTGGCCGGTGCCGAGCCAGCCGGCCGATTGGCTGGGCCTGATCGGTGGCGCGTCGTTCGCGCTCAACAACGTGATGCTGCGCCGCGAGGCGCACCGTCCCGCCGACGCACGCGCGCTGGCGATGTTCAGCGGCGGCGCAGCAATCGGCGGCTCGGCGGCCCTGCTCGGCGCCGGCGCGGGCATCGCGGCGCCGCCTTGGGCCAGCGCTCTCTCCTGGGGCCTGCCGTTGGCGCTGTTGTCATTGTGGTTCATGGCGTCCAACCTGGCGTTGCAGTACGGCGCCGCGCGACTGCGCGCCAGCACGACGTCGGTGGTGATGGTCAGCGAGGTGCTGTTCGCCAGCGTGTCTGCGGTGCTGCTCGGCGCCGCCAACTTGACCCTCGCCTCCTGGGTCGGCGGCACGTTGATCGCGGGTGCCGCCGTGCTTGCGGCGTGGCAGGAGGGCCGGCGCGGGTCGTGATGCGCTGGCGTCAGCGCGTGGCGCGCATGCCCACGACCGCGCGCAACTCGTCGGCCACCAACGGCTTGGCGAGGTAGGCGTCGCAGCCTGCGAGGCTGCCGCGCACGCGATCGGTCTGGGTGGCGTGCGCCGACACCATCGCCACCACCGGGGGCCGGTTGGTTCGGCGCATGCGCTTGATGTGGCGGCACAGCGCCAGGCCATCCATGCGACTGGAGGTGCCGAGTTCGACGTCGAGGAACACGTACTTGAACTCGTGCTGGCTCAGCTGTTCGAGCGCGGCGTCGCTGTCGGTGGCCGTGCGCGAACGCAGGCCGAGCTCACCGAGCTTGATCTCGAGAAAGCGCAGCGCGATTTCGCTGTCGTCGACCAGCAGCGCGTCGCAGCGGATCTCCTTGGCCGGCGTTTGCGAGCTGTCACCGTTGGCCGGCGCACGGTCGGGGAACAGATCGGCCAACTCCGACAGCTGCGAGTCGAGCAGGCCGGGCACGGTGCCACCCGGCTCGCCGGTGGGTTGCGGCGGGCGAGCGAGCGGCAGCGTGCGCCGTTGCAGTGGTATCGCGGGCTTCGGCGGCATGGCGATCGGCGCCACCGTGGGTGCCGTCGGAGGCTTGGCGGGCGCGGCGGCCAACACCGCCGCGGCCGGGCCTTGCACCCGCAGCACGGCGGCATCGAGTTCGCGCAGCAGCGACAGCGCATCGATCGGGCGCTTCAGGCGGGCCAGCGCACCGGCCGGTGCGGCGCCGCTGCCGACGAACAGCGCATCGGCCAGGCGGCCGGCATCGAGCGCGCGCTGCACCGCTGTTTTGGCGTCGGCATCGACCACCAGGAAGCGCGCCTCCTGCGGCGTGGCGACCAGTGAATACGACGGGTTGCGTGCGCTCGCGAGGCCGAACTGCATTGCCAGCGCGCGGCGCTCGAAATCACTGAAACCGAGCAGGCAGACGCTGTGTGTGAACGGCATGCGGAAGGCCGGGAAAGTGAACGTGGGCGCGAGGGCGGCGCGCGAAGTCTGTATCGTCGGTTGCCCCTTGGCGTGCGTCAATGCACGCACGCCACCGCATGCGTTCGCGCGCGGGATAACATCACGGCGAGGCGCGCTGCGGGAGGTGATCGTTATGGCTGAAGCCGACGTGTGGGGTTTTGAGGCCCAGACCATCAACGGTCAACGCGTGAAGTTGGGCCGCTACAAGGGCAAGGTGCTGCTGATCGTCAACACCGCCAGCCAATGCGGCTTCACGCCGCAATTCGATGGCCTGCAGGCGCTGTGGCAGGCGTACGAAGACCAGGGACTGGTCGTGCTCGGTTTTCCCAGCAATGAATTCGGTGCGCAGGACCCGGGCAGCAACGACGAGATCGCCTCGTTCTGCCAACTCAACTATGGCGTGTCGTTCCCGATGATGTCCAAGATCGAGGTCAACGGTGCCAGCGCTCACCCGCTGTACCAATGGCTCGCCAGCGAAGCGCCGGGCCTGCTCGGCAGCCAGGCCATCAAGTGGAACTTCACCAAGTTCCTGATCGGCCGCGACGGCAAGGTGATCAAGCGCTACGCGCCGCAGGAAGACCCTTCGAAGCTGGTCGGCGACATCGAGGCGGCGCTGGCTGCCTGACGCTCGCCGCATGGCTGCCGACAGCGCGGCGCTCGCCAAGCATTTCAGCTACTTCGCTGATCACGAGGTCACCAGCGATCCGCTGTACGTGGCGCTGTGCCGCCACGTGGCCGCCCGCCCCGATCTGCTGGAGCTGATGCAGCACGCGCCGCCGACGCAGCGCGTGCCGAACCTGCTGCTGGCCTCGGTGCACGATCGGGTGCTGGCGGGGGTGCCGCATGCGTTGCGCGAGTATTTTCCGAGCGCCGGTGGCACGCGCCCGCCCGATCGCGATTTGCCGGCGACGTTCGACGACTTCATCGCGGCGCAGCGTGAAGCACTGTGTGGGCTGCTGGCCGCGCGCAGCACGCAAACCAACGAGATCGGCCGCTGCGCCGTGTTGTGGCCGGCCCTGTGTGCGCTGGCGCGGCGCACCGGTCATGCGCGCCTCGCGCTGTTCGATTTCGGCAGCAGCGCCGGGCTGAATCTCGGTGTCGACGGCTACTGCTACGACTATGGGTCGTTCACGCTTGGCGATGCGAACAGCGAGGTGCCGCCGATCGATTGCCACCCGGTCGGCGATCACGCCGCGCTGCAGCGCGCCGCGGCGCGCATGCCGCAGATCGTCGAGCGAATCGGCGTCGACCCGGCGCCGGTCGATGTGCACGACGATGCTCAGGTGCGCTGGCTGCGCGCCTGCCTGTGGCCTTACGACGGCGTGCGCTTGGCGCGACTCGACCAAGCGGTGAAGGCAGCCCGCCAGCGTGGCCTGCGCGTGCAACGCCGCGACGATTGCGCCGCTGCGATCGAACCCTGGCTCGCGACGCTGGCCGCCGACGTGCAGCCGGTGGTGTTCAACAGCTGGGTGCTGCACTACTTCGACAAGCCGGCGCGAGCGGCTCACGTGCAGCACATGCGCGCACTGGTGCAGCGCTGCGGCATCGCCTGGCTCAGTGCCGAAGGCGCGCACATCCCGCTTGCCAACGCGCCGCCGGCTGAAGGCGGCGACGCGGCGGTCAGCGACGAGCAACTGGCCAAGGGCTCGCAGTGGTGGCTGACGTTGTCCCGCGAGGGCGCGGCGCCGATCACCACCTTGCTGGCACGCTCGCATCCGCACGGGCGCTGGGTGCAGTGGCTTGATCGGGGCTGAGTCGCACGCGCCCGATAATGGCGCCCGCCTTCTCTGTTGTTGGAGCCATACCGTGTTCGAACATGTCGAGCCGTACGCCGGCGATCCGATCTTCGCGCTGGTCGATGCGTTCAACGCCGACCCGCGCCCGCACAAGGTCAACCTGTCGATCGGCATCTATTTCGACGACGACGGCCGCATCCCGGTGTTGCCCAGCGTGCGTGAAGCGGAGGCGCAGATGCTGGCCGAAAGCGGCGCCAAGCCATACCTGCCGATGGAAGGGGCCGCCGACGCCCGCCGCGCCGTGCAAGGGCTGCTGTTCGGGCCGCAGCACGAAGCGGTGACCTCGGGCCGCGTGGCCACGATCCAGTCGGTGGGCTCCAGCGGCGGGCTGAAGGTCGGCGCCGACTTCCTCAAACGCTGGTTCCCCGACAGCGGCGTGTGGATCAGCGACCCGAGTTGGGACAACCACCGCTCGATGTTCGAAGGCAGCGGCTTCGTCGTGCAGCAATATCCGTACTACGACGCTGCGAGTGGCGGCGTGCGTTTCGACGCGATGCGTGCGGCGATCGAACAGCTGCCGGCGCGCAGCATCGTGCTGCTGCATGCCTGCTGCCACAACCCGACCGGCGTGGACCTCACACCGGTGCAATGGGATGCGCTGGTGCCGGTGCTGAAGGCGCGCCAGTTGATCCCGTACCTCGACCTTGCGTACCAGGGCTATGGCGATGGCCTGCAGCAGGACGCCTATGCCGTGCGCCAGCTGGCCGATGCGCGGGTGCCGTTCGTGGTGGCGAACTCGTTCTCCAAGAGCATGAGCGTGTACGGCGAGCGCTGCGGTGCGCTGTCGGTGGTGTGCCCGACGCCGAAGGAAGCCGAACTCGTGCTCGGCCAGCTGAAGCTCACGGTGCGCCGCATCTACTCCAGCCCCGCGATCCACGCGGCCGGCATCGTCGCGCGCGTGCTGGGCGACGCCAAGTTGCGTCCCATGTGGGAGGCCGAGGTGGCGCAGATGCGCGAACGCATCCAGGCGATGCGGCGTGCGCTGCACGAGGTGCTGCGCGCGCGCGTGCCCGGCCGCGACTTCGGTTATCTGCTGACGCAGCGCGGCATGTTCAGCTACACCGGCTTGAGCCCGCAGCAGGTGGACCGGCTGCGCGAGGAGCACGCGGTCTACCTGATCCGCTCGGGTCGCATGTGCGTGGCCGGCCTCAACCGCGGCAACGTCGAGCGCACCGCGCAGGCGTTCGCCGCCGTCCTCGCGGGCTGACTCTCGCGCGGCCGGTTCACGCCGGCGCCTGCACGGCGCTGTGCAGCACCTCGCGCAGCCAACGGTGCGCGGGGTCGTTGTCGCGGCGCAAGTGCCACACCATCTCCACGTGCACCGCGCCGGGATCGAACGGCAGTTCGCGCGTGGCCAGTTCGCCCGGTCGCCCGGTGGCGGCGAGAAACGACAGCGGCAACACGGTCAGCAGATCAGATTGGGTGACGACGCGCCCCGCGGTGAAGAACTGGTTCACTGTGAGCACGATGCGCCGGCGTCGCCCCATGTTGGCGAGCGCGCGGTCGATCAGGCTCAACGGCCGGCCCGAGAAGCTCACCTGCAGGTGATGGGCCGCACAGAACGCGTCGAGCGTGAGCTTCTTGCGCGCCAACGGATGATCGCGCCGCATCACGCAGACGTAGCGCGTGTCGTACAGGCGCTCGTGGCGCAGCGTGTCCTCCTGCGTCAGCAGCGCGGCGATCAGATCCGGGAAGTGGCCGACCGCGAGATCGGCCGTGCCTTGCTCGAGCAGCGGCCGCGGGTCGCGCGTGGTCAGCGGCAGCACACGCAGGTTGGCCGCCGCCTGCACCGACTCGATCGCACGCACCAGCCAGGGCGCCAGCAGCGCCGCCGTGGCGTCGGCCATCGCCACGCGGTAGTTCACCGCATCGGCGCGGGGGTCGAAGTGCTCGGGCGCCAGCGCCCGTTGCAACGTGGCCAGCGAACGCCGCACCCGCGGCCACAGCGCCTCGGCGCGAGGCGTGGGCTTGAGCCCGGCCGCGGTGCGCACGAACAGGGTCTCGTTGAGCGCGTCGTGGAGCCGTTTCAAGGCATGGCTGGCAGCCGGTTGAGTCAGCGCTAACACGCTGGCTGCGCGAGTCAAGCTGCCCTCCGCCATCACCGCATCGAACACACGAAGCAGGTTCAGATCCAGGGCGCGGAAGTTGACCGAAGCGCGACGGCTAGGCATGCACAGTGTTTATATCGCTGTTGCCCATTATTCAATTGCAAAGCATGGGGGTTAACCCTAAATTCCATTGGCAGCCCCGATTGGCTGTTTCGTTCCAAAGGAACTCTCATGGCCTCCATCACCGTCACCGGCGTACCGACCGTCCCGACCCCGCGCGGCGCGATTTGGGCTGCCCGCGGTGCAGTTGCCGCGTGGCGCCTGTTCTCTGGCTTGCTCACGGCACGCCGCAATGCGAAGCAGGCTGCGCGTGCGGCACTGCAGACCGCGCGCGATGCGGCCCACGTGCGTGCCCTGGCGCGGCTGCATGCGCCGACCGACCCGGGGTTTGCGTCGGACCTGAACGCCGCGGCCGACCGTCACGAGGCGGCCAGCCTGCGCTGAAACGATGCGACGGTCCCCTGCGATCGCGGGGGACGGCCTGCATGCCTCGTGATGGAGTGGGCGCGCAAACGCAACGGCCCACGCAAGCGCGCATTCGTTCGCTGCGCAATCGGGGCCTCGCACTTAGCCTGCGCCACATCGGTCGAGCCATTCGATCGGCACGAGGGGAAAACCAACATGAATACGGTGACCGGTGAGCTGATGGTCGACGCACGCGTGATTCCGCTGCCGCAAAGCGCCACGCAACCGTCGTTCTCGTTGTTGCAATGGCTGTCGAATCTGGTCGACGGCAAGGCGCTGAGCGACCGTTGGTCGGCGCGCCAGCAAGCCAGCGCGCTGCGCGACCTGGCAGACGGCATGCGCGGCGTCGATCCGCGCTTCGCGGCCGACTTGAGCGCCGCGGCCGACATGCACGAACAGCGTCACGACCGCTGAGGGTATCGATCAGTGGCCGCGTGCCGCTGCCCATCGGCGCTTCACACGCCGAGGTGGCGGTGCCACAGCGCCGGGTCGGCCGACAAGGCCTCGGACGACCCGGCCCACACCACGCGGCCCTTCTCCAACACCACGTGGTGATTGGCCAGGCGAATCAGGCGCTGCACGTATTTGTCGATCACCAAGATCGCCTGGCCCGTCGCGCGCAACTGCGCGAGCGCGCGCCAGATCTCCTCGCGCACCAAAGGGGCCAGACCTTCGGTGGCTTCGTCGAGGATCAACAACCGCGGGTTGGTGACCAGCGCGCGGCCGATCGCCAGCATCTGCTGCTCGCCCCCTGACAACTGCGCACCCAGGTTGTGACGCCGCTCGGCGAGGCGCGGGAACAATTCGAACACTCGGGCCGTGTGCCACGGCGTCGCGCCTTGGGCATCGGGCCGCGTGAACGCGCTGAGGTGTTCCAGCACGCTCAGGTTGGCGTACACCTGCCGCCCCTCGGGGACCAGAGCGATGCCGCGCCGCGCGATGCGGTGCACGGGCTGCTCGGCGATCGACGCGCCGGCGAACTGCAGCGCTCGCGCCTGCGACGGCAGGATGCCGGTGATGGCGTGCACCAGCGTGGTCTTGCCCATGCCGTTGCGACCCAGCAGGCCGACGACTTCGCCGACGCGCACCTGCAGGTCGACGCCGTGCAGCACCTGCGCGCTGCCGTAGCCGGCGCGCAATCCCTGCACGTCGAGCAGCACCTCGTTCATTCCTGCCCCAAGTAGGCCGCGACCACGTGCGGATCGCGCCGCACGTCGTCGGGCTTGCCACTGGCGATGATGCGTCCGCCGACCAGCACCGACACCCGATCGGCGAGCCGGAACACCGCGTCGACGTCGTGTTCGATCAGCAACAGCGCCGCCTCGTGCCGCAGGTTGCCGATCAGCGCTTCCATGCGCGGCGACTCGTCCGCGCCCAAACCGGCCATTGGTTCGTCGAGCAGCACGAGTCGCGGCCCGGCGGCGATCGCCATGCCGACCTCGAGCGCTCGCCGCTGGCCGTGCGACAGGGTGTGGATCGGCGACTCGGCGTGGGCTTGCAACCCCAGGCGAGGCAACATTGCGCGCGCGCGATCGAACAGCGCGGTCTCGCGCGCCACCGGCCGCCATGCGCCGATGCTGGGCCCGCTGGCGGCCTGCAGGGCGAGCGCCAGATGCTCCAGCACACCGAAGCTCGCGAACAACCGCGTGATCTGGAACGATCGCCCCAGCCCAAGGCGAGCGCGTTGGTGCGCGCTGGCGCCGGTGATGTCGCGAGCGTCGAACACGATGCGCCCGCTGTCCGGTGCGAGTTGGCCCGCGAGTTGCGCCACCAGCGTGGTCTTGCCGGCACCATTGGGTCCGATCAGGGCATGCACCTCGCCCGCGCGCACTTGCAAATCAACGCCATCGGTGGCCACCACGCCGCCGAAGCGCTTGTGCAGCGCTTGCACGTCGAGCAGAGCGGCGGCATTCATCGCGAGGCCAACACCTTCTGCAGCACGCCGCCCAGCCCGTTGCGGGCGAACAGCACCATCGCGAGGAGCACCCAGCCGGTCCAGAACTCCCAGTGTTCCGTGTACCCGGACAACACTTCCTGCAGCAGCAACAACGCCGCTGCACCGGCGAGGCCACCCCACAGCGTGGCCACACCACCGAGGATCACCATCACCATCAACGTGCCCGACTGCGTCCAGTGCAGCACGTTGGGGCTCACGTAGCCCTGCTGGTTCACGGCCAGCAGCCCGGCGATGCCACCCAACATGCCAGCCACCACGAACACCAGCAGGCGCAG
>DATKJN010000471.1:0-5401 GCA_035543655.1 Burkholderiaceae bacterium
CCAGGTGCCCGGCGACACGCCGACCGGCGCGCGCGACGTGAAGCAGCTGCAGCGCATCGAAGTGCGCATCCTGCGCGATTGACGTCGCGCCGCGCCGCTATGTCGGCGGGTTCATATCGCCGCGTGACCGGCAACTGCGTAGGCTTGGCGGCCATGCGCACCGCTGAACTGCTTGTCTGTTTGTGCACGGGCACCGCTGCGTGCACGGCGGGCTTGCCGTGAAGGCGCGCCTGGCAGCGGCCGTGGCATTGGCCGCCGCCGGCACGATGGCGCAGGCGCAGAGCGGCACGGAGCTGCAGGTCTTCGCAGCCGGCAGTTTGCGCAGCGCACTCACCGACGTGGCGCAGGCGTTCGAGCGCAGCGAAGCGGGTGTGCGCGTGCGCTTCACGTTCGGCGCGTCAGGGCTGTTGAAGGACCGCATCGCGGCCGGCGAACGCGCCGACGTGTTCGCGTCGGCCAACATGGAGCATCCGCAGGCACTGGCCTCCGCCGGCCGTGCCGGCGCGGTGCGACGCTTTGCGCGCAACGCGATGTGCGTGCTGGTCGCCCCCAACGTCGACGTCACGCCCGAGACGCTGATCGACCGTTTGCTCGACCCGGCCATCAAGGTCGGCACCTCGACGCCCAAGGCCGACCCTTCCGGCGACTATGCGTGGCTGGTGTTCGAACGCATCGAGGCGCAGGGGCGGGGTGGCGCCTTCAAGCAGCTCACCGACAAGGCGTTGCAACTCACCGGCGGGCCGAGCTCGCCGCCACCGCCGCCCGGGCGCAACGTGTATGGCGAACTGGTGGCGCAAGGTCGCGCCGACATCTTCTTGACCTACTGCACCAATGCCGTGGTGGCGTTGGCCGAGAGGCCCGAGCTGCGCTCGATCGTGGTCCCCGAGGCCCTCAACGTGCGCGCCGACTATGGGCTGGCGGTGGGCCGCGGCGCGCCGCCCGAGGCCGATCGTTTCGCCGCGTTCGTGGTCTCCAGCGCGGGCCAGGCGATCCTGGTGCGGCACGGCTTTCTGCCTGCGGGGCCCTGATGCGCGTGACGCGGCGTGATGCGTTGCAACGCAGTGCCGCGTGCGCAGCGTGGCTCGCCTTGCCGGCAGCGGCGCAACCGAGCGCCGCCACCGTGACCGATGGCGCCGGCCGCAGCGTGCCGGTGCCGCGCAAGGTCGAGCGCATCTTTCCCGCCGGACCACCGGCCGCGATCCAGATCTACACCTTGGCGCCGGAGTTGCTGCTGGGTTGGCCGCGCGCCAACCGACCGGAGGAGCTCGAATTCCTGTTGCCCGAGGTCGGCCGCCGGCCGGAACTCGGGCGCATCACCGGCCGCGGCAACACCGCCAACCTGGAGACCGTGCTCGCGCTGAAGCCCGACCTGATCGTCGATGCGGGCTCCACGCGCCAGACCTTCGTCGAACTGGCCGATCGTGTGCAAGCGCAGACCGGCATTCCCTACGCGCTGCTCGACGGGCGCTTCGAGCGCATCCCGGCCAGCTACGCGGTGCTCGGCGATCTGGTGGGCCGCCGCGAGCGCGCGCGCGAGCTGGCGCGCCACGCCGAAGCCACGATGGAAACGGTGCGAGGCCGCTGCCTGGCGGTGGCGCCCGAACGCCGACCACGCGTGTACTACGCCCGCGGACCGGCCGGCCTGGAGACGGGACTGAGAGGCTCGATCAACATCGAGATCCTCGAGTTCCTCGGGCTGCGCAACGTGGCGCAGGAGGTCGCAGGCGGCCTCGCCAACGTGTCGATCGAGCAGGTGCTGCGCTGGGATCCCGAGGTGATCATCACCATCGACATCAGCTTCGCCGAAACGGTGCGCGACAACCCGTTGTGGCAGGGTGTGCGCGCGGTGCGCGACGGCCGGGTGCACCTGTCGCCCAAGCTGCCGTTCGGCTGGGTCGACTTTCCGCCCGGCGTCAACCGCTTGATCGGCCTGTGGTGGCTGGGTCAACGCGTGTACCCGGAGCGCTTTCCCGAAGACCTGCGCGCGCTCACGCGCGAGTTCTACCAGCGCTTCTATCAGGTCACGCCGAACGATGCGCAGGTGGCTCGCGTGCTGAGCGGACGGGGATAAGCTTGCCCCTCGTGCGTTCGAGTGCTTGGCCCGGTGCCCTGGTGGTGATCGCAGCGTTGTTGGGCGGCGTGCTGTTCGCGTTCGCGCAGGGCCGCTACGCCGTCTCGCTGGGCGATCTGGCGCGCCTGGCTTGGGCGCGCGTGACGGCGCAGCCGTCGGGCCTTGCGGCCAACGTCGAAACCGTGGTCTGGCAGATTCGCGGCCCGCGCGTGTTCGCGGCCTTCGCGGTCGGCGCGGCGCTGTCGGTCGCGGGCACGGCGTTCCAGGGGCTGTTTCGCAACCCGCTGGTGTCGCCCGACATCCTCGGTGCGTCGGCCGGCGCCGCGCTCGGTGCCGTGCTCGGCATCTACTTCTCGCTCGGCATCTTCGGCATCCAGGCGCTCGCGTTCGTCGCCGGCCTGGCGGCGGTGGCGCTGGTCTATGCGCTCGGCTCGACACTGCGCGCCGGCGATCCGGTGTTGATGCTGCTGCTCACCGGCATCGTGGTCGGTGCGCTGCTCGGTGCCGGCATCGGCCTGGTGAAGTACCTGGCCGACCCCTACAACCAGCTGCCGGCCATGACCTTCTGGTTGCTGGGCAGCCTGGCCGGCGTGTCCGCGCGCGACATCGAGCCGCTGGCGCTGCCGGTGCTCGTTGGCACCGCCGTGCTGCTGGCGCTGCGCTGGAAGCTCAACGTGATGTCGCTGCCCGACGAGGAGGCGCGCTCGCTCGGCGCGTCGACGCAGTGGCTGCGCATCGCCATCGTCGCCGCTGCCACGTTGGTCACCGCCGCCAGCGTTGCCGTCGCCGGTGTGGTCGGCTGGGTCGGATTGGTGGTGCCGCACCTGGCGCGTCTGCTGGTGGGCCCGTCGTTTCCGCGCCTGCTGCCGACCGCGGCCGTGCTGGGCGGTGCGCTGCTGCTGTTCATCGACACCTTGGCGCGCACGTTGGCAGCGGTGGAGATCCCGCTCGGCATCCTGACGGCGGTGGTGGGCACGCCGTTTTTCATCGTGCTGTTGCGCAGCGCACACCATCGGGCCATTTGATGTTGCGCGCAAGCGATCTGGCCATCGGCTATCCGGGCCGGCGCGTGGGGGCGGGCTTCACGTTGCAGCTTCGACCCGGCGAGGTGCTGGCGCTCCTCGGGCCCAACGGCAGCGGCAAGACCACGCTGCTGAGGACCTTGCTCGGATTGATCCCGCCACAGGGCGGCGCGGTGCTGCTCGACGAGCGGCCGCTCGCGCACTTCAGCCCGCGCGAACGCGCGTTGCAACTCGCCTACGTGCCGCAGGTCGCGGCCAGCGGCTTCGCGTTCCTGGCGCGCGATGTCGTGCTGATGGGCCGCACCGCTCACGGTGGGCTGTTGGCGCGACCTTCAGCACGAGACCACGCGGTGGTGAGTGCCGCGCTCGAGCGCCTGGGCATCGCCGCGCTCGGCGATCGTCCGGTGACGCAGATCTCGGGCGGCGAGCGCCAGCTGGTGCTGGTGGCGCGTGCGCTGGCGCAGGAGCCGCGCTGCGTGGTGCTCGACGAGCCCACCGCCAGCCTCGACTTCGGCAACCAGGGCCATGTGCTGCGCGAGATCCGGCGCCTGGCCGCATCGGGGCTCGCGGTGCTGTTCACCACCCACGACCCGAACCACGCGTTGCGCTTCGCCGACCAGGTGCTGCTGATCCGCGATGGCGGCACGATGGCGCAAGGCCCGGTGCGCGAGCTGATCGATGGCAGCCATCTGCGGCGGCTCTATGGCACCGACATCGAAGAGCTCGAGGATGGCGCGTCGGGCCGGCGCGCTTACCTGCCGGGCTGACCGGCCTGGCTCATCACTGCCGCTGCAGGCGTTGCAGCTCTTCGAGCGTGTTGGCGTTGTCGAACGCCGAGGTGTCGTCGAACACCACCGTCGCGACACGGTGCTGGGCCGTCCAGCGATCGACCTTGCGCTCGCCGCTTTGCAGGTACTTGACCAGGCTTTCGAGCAGCTCGGACTTCAACAGGCAGAACACCGGCTGCGCCACCACCTCGCCGTACTCGCGCGTGGCGGCCATTGCGAGGTCCGCACCCTCGGCTTGCAGTCCGCGCGCGAGCCGCTCCACCAGATCGAGCGGGAAGTTCGGCGTGTCGCACGGCACTGTCACGAGATACGGCGTTTCGCAGCGCTCGAGGCCGACCAGCACGCCCGCCAGCGGGCCGGGGAAGTCGCCTTGCGCATCGGGCCACACCGGCACGCCCATCGATTCATAGGCACCGAGGTTGCGGTTGGCATTGATCATCACTTCGCCCACCTGTGCCTGCAGCCGCAGCAGCGCATGCAGCGCCAGCGGCACGCCGTTGTGGTTCTGCAGCCCCTTGTCGACGCCGCCCATGCGGCTGCCACGCCCGCCGGCGAGCACGAGGCCGGTGATGTCTTGCGTTGCGATCGTCATCGCGCCCTGGGTGCTCATTGCTCGAGCAGGTCGAAGCCCTGCGTTTCCACGGCGACGAACTGGCGCGTCATCTCGGCCACCGCGCGCCAAGTGACGGCACGCGGGTGCGCCTGCACCGCGTCGCACAACTGGGGCAGCCACGGCTGCACGTGGGCGCGGAAGAAGCGGCGCTGCTGCTCCAGGTTGCACACCGCCACGTCGTCGCCGGCGATCAGGTAGCGCAGGGTCTCGAACAGATAGGCCACGTGGTCTTCGGTCTCGCCGCGCGACTCGTCGCGCGCCAGGCCCAGCCGTTCGAGATCGTCGCGCAGCACCGCCAGCGGCTTCTCGTTGAGAAAGCCGCTCAGGTAGTAGGAGCCGTACAGGAAGACCTCGGGCTTGCCGACGCCGCCGAACAGCGCGTCGTGCTCCGCCGCCGCGGTGGCGGCGGTGGTGCTGCGCATGGCTGCCACCAGCGCCTGCCACGGCGCCTCGAGATGCCCACCGGCCTCCGGCGCCTGCGTCACCGCGACCTTGAACTGCTGCAGCAGCGCCTCATCCGGCGGCGCGAACCACAGTTGCGCCAACAGCCCGTACATCTCGGCGCGCGCCAGCTCCTCGCCGTCGTCGGCGGACGCAAAACGCAAAGGGGTCGCAGCGGTGTCGTTCACAGATCGGTGATCCGAACCTCGTTCGGATTCGTGTGCATGTCGATCACTCGGCAGTCGCCGCACATTTTCAGGCGTTCGGCGGCCGCGCCCTGGAACGCGGCGTGGCCGGCCAGCTTGCCCATCATCGCCTCGATCGCGCGCAGCGTGCCGAAGGGCTTGCCGCAGCGCACGCATTGGAACGGCTCCACCTCGTGCAGCACACGCGCCGCCTTGCGTGCCTTGCCGTCGTCGGCCAGCCACAGGCGCGGCTGCAACGTGATGGCGTTCTCTGGACAGGT
>DATKJN010000472.1:0-3215 GCA_035543655.1 Burkholderiaceae bacterium
CGCAGGTGCTCGCGATGGCCGGCGCGGCGGGCTTCTCGCTCGGCCGCTGGGCCGATGCCGACGCCGCGCAGGCTGGTGCCGCGCTGTACGACACGGCGCCGCCGTTCAAGGGACCGGGTGCGGTGTCGCTGCTGCACATGACCGACTGCCATGCGCAGCTGATGCCGATTCGGTTCCGCGAGCCGAGCGTCAACCTCGGGGTGGGCGACATGCAAGGTCGTTGGCCGCACTTGGTGGGTGCCGCGCTGCTGCGCGACGCGCGAATCGCCACCGACTCGCCGCTGGCCCATGCGTTCACGCACCTCGATTTCGCGACGGCGTCACGTCGCTATGGCAAGGTGGGCGGCTTCGCTCACCTGGCCACGCTGGTGAAACGCCTGAAGGCGAGCCGGCCCGGTGCATTGCTGCTCGACGGTGGCGACACCTGGCAAGGCTCGGCCACCGCGCTGTGGACCCAGGGCCAGGACATGGTCGATGCGCAGCTGGCGCTCGGTGTCGACGTGATGACCGGCCACTGGGAGTTCACCTACGGCATGGAGCGCGTGAAGCAGGTGGTCGACGGCGATTTCAAGGGCCGCGGCGCACAAGGCGGCGCCTCGCAGCGCGTGGCCTTCGTGGCGCAGAACGTCAAGACCACCGACTTCGGCGACCCGGTGTTCGAGCCTTACGTGATGCGCGAGATCAACGGCGTGCCGGTGGCCATCGTCGGGCAGGCGTTTCCGTACACGCCGATCGCCAACCCGCGCTACTTCGTTGCCGACTGGAGCTTCGGCATCCAGGACGAGCAGATGCAAAAGACGGTGGACGACGCGCGCGCCAAGGGCGCGCAGGTCGTGGTGGTGCTGTCGCACAACGGCATGGACGTGGACCTGAAGATGGCCACGCGCATGCGGGGCATCGACGCGATCCTGGGCGGCCACACGCACGACGGCGTGCCGGTCGCGCTGCGTGTCGGCAACGCCGGCGGCACCACGCTGGTGACCAACGCGGGCAGCAACGGCAAATTCCTCGGCGTGATGGACCTGCAGGTGAAGGACGGCAAGGTCGTGGATTTCCGCTACCGCCTGCTGCCGGTGTTCGCCAACCTGCTGCCGCCGGACGCCGCGATGGCGGACCTGATCGAAAAGGGGCGTGCGCCGCACGCAGCCAAGCTGCAAGAGAAGCTGGCCGTCACCGACGGCTTGCTGTACCGGCGCGGCAACTTCAACGGCAGCTGGGATCAGCTGGTGTGCGATGCACTGATCGACGTGCAAGGCGCCGAGATCGCGTTCTCGCCGGGCTTCCGCTGGGGCACGACGCTGCTGCCGGGCGAGACCATCACGCGCGAGTTGATGATGGATCAGCTCGCGATCACCTACCCGTACGTCACGCTCACCGACATGAGCGGCGCGATGATCAAGACGGTGCTGGAAGACGTGGCCGACAACCTGTTCAATCCCGACCCGTACTACCAGCAAGGCGGCGACATGGTGCGCGTGGGCGGCCTCACCTACACGATGACGCCTGGCGCCAGGATGGGCGCGCGCGTCGACGACCTGCGCTTGAACGGCAAGCCGCTCGAAGCCGACAAGACCTACAAGGTCGCCGGCTGGGCGCCGGTCAGCGAAGACGCGCGCACCGCCAACACCCGGCCCGTTTGGGATGTGGTCGAACCCTGGCTCAAGCAGCAGGGCGGCCGCGTCAAGCCGCGACGCGTCAACACGCCCAAGCTGATGGGCGTGCAGGGCAACGCGGGCTTGGCGCCGTGAGGTGCCGCTGGCGTCAGCTCGCCAGCATGTCGCTCCAGATGTTCTGCGCCCACGACAGCGCGTAACGCCCTTCCATCGCGCTCGGCGCCGATGACACACCACCGCCCGGCATCGCCTTGAACGTCTTGTCGGTGTTGTCGTACTGGTGCACCGAGGTCACGTGGATCACGTCGGTTGCGGTGACGAAGCTGTAGCAGGTGTTCATCACCACCGGCGCGGGGTTGACCGGTTCGCCCTTGAGCAACTGGATGATCGCCGCTGCCGCCACCTTCGCATGCTGGTTCGCCATGTGGCCCGACTTGGGCATCGCGGGCGCCGACAGCACCGCATCGCCGAGTGCATGGATACCTGGCACCGCGGTCGATTCCATCGTCAGCCAGTTCACGCCGATCCAGCGCGCGTTCATGTTGAGCAAGCCGGCCGCGCGTGCGATGTCGCCGCCGCGGTGCGGCGGCACGACGTTGAGCACATCGACCTTGACGTCGTCGAACTCCAGCTTGGCGGTGTTCGTCGCGGCGTCGACCGCCTTCAACTCGTTGTTGGGTCGGTACTCGATGATGCCCTTGTACTCATCGGCATAGACCTTCTCGAACAGCGCCTTCTTCGACTGGATCTCCGGGTTGGCGTCGAGCAGCAGCACCTTCGAGCGCGGCTTGTGTTGCTTGAAGTAGCTGGCCACCATCGCCGCGCGCTCGTAGGGTCCGGGCGGGCAGCGGTACGGCGACTTGGGCACCGTGAGCGCGTACACGCCGCCGTCACGCATCGCCTCGAGCTGGCGGCGCAGCGCCACCGTCTGGGGCCCGGCCTTCCAACCGTGCAGGATCTTCTCCTGCGCCGCGGGCGTCAGCCCGGCGACTTGATCGAACATGAAATCGATGCCCGGTGAGACGACCAAACGGTCGTAGGGCAGTTCGCGTCCGTCGGCAAGCCGCACCTTCTTGCCTTGCGGGTCGATCGCCACCGCCTCGCCCTGGACGCGCTTGACGCCGAGCGCGGCCAGGCCCGAATAGGGCACCGTGATGTCGGCCATCGTCTTGTGGCCACCGAGCACCATGTTGGAGATCGGGCAGGAGACGAACGTGTCGTTGCGTTCGACCAGCGTGACGTCGACGTTGGCCCACATGCGCAGGTAGCGTGCCGCGGTGGCGCCGCCGAAGCCGCCGCCGATCACGACCACGCGGCCGATCGACGGACCGCTGGCGGAGGTGGCGCAGCCGAACAGCGGTGCGGCCACGGTGGCGGCCAGGCCGGCGCCAAGCACGCGCCGGCGCGACACCGTGTTGTGTGGTTGTTGCATGGCGCGTGTCCTCATTTTTTTGCCTGCGAGGCGAAGAACGCGGCGACCGCCTTCACCTGATCGTCGGTGTAGCCCTTGGCGATCTGGTGCATGATCGTCGCAGGCAGTGCGCCGCTCTTGTAGGCGTTGAACGTCTGGATCAGGCGCTCGGCGGGCATGCCGGCCAGCGC
>DATKJN010000473.1:0-2986 GCA_035543655.1 Burkholderiaceae bacterium
TGCGCACCCGCACCTCACGGCGCGAGATGGCGGTGATCGCGCCGCTCCATTGGCCGCCGCGGCCGTCGAACAGAACCAGCGCATCACCCGGCTGCAGCCGCAGCACCTGCACGTGGCGCGAGCCGTTGGCGTTGAGCGCCAACTCCTTGCCAGGCGCCAGAGGCTGGTCGACGTGGATGCGCGGCACCGGCATGCCGCGAGTGTCCCATGTGCGGGCGAACGGCCCTGCGGCGAGGCCGAGCGACGCGGCCGCTAGGCAGCGTCGGGGGTGGGCCTGTCGCGCAGCTCGCGGCGCAGGATCTTGCCCACTGGCGTCTTCGGCAGGTCTTTGCGGAACTCCACGACCTTGGGCCGCTTGTATCCGGTGAGGTTGGCCTCGCAGAATGCGCGCACGTCGGTTTCGCTCAAGCGGGGATCGCGCTTCACGATCACCACCTTCACCGCCTCGCCGGTCTTGTTGTCGGCCACACCGACGGCTGCCGCCTCGAGCACACCGGGCATCTGCGTCAGCACGTCCTCGATCTCGTTGGGATAGACGTTGAACCCGCTGACCAGGATCATGTCCTTCTTGCGGTCCACGATCTTGAAGTAGCCGCGCTCGTCGACCACGCCGATGTCGCCGGTGCGGAAGTAGTTGTCCGCGGTCATCACCTTGGCGGTCTCGTCGGGCCGCTGCCAGTATCCGGCCATCACCTGCGGCCCGCGGATCGCGATCTCGCCGGGCGTGCCCAGCGGCACCTCATTGCCGTTGTCGTCGAGCAGCGCGATCTCGGTGTTGGGCATCGGCAGTCCGATGTTGCCCGAGTACGCGGTGGCGTCGACCGGGTTGCAGGTGGCCGACGGGCTGGTCTCCGACAGACCATAGCCCTCGCAGATCGGGCATCCGGTCTTGTCCAGCCACAGCCGTGCGGTGGCCTGCTGCACCGCCATGCCACCACCCACGCTGATCTTCAGCGAGCTCCAGTCGACCTTGTCGAAGTCGGGGTGGTTGGCGAGCGCGTTGAACAGCGTGTTGACGGCCGGGAAGCTGTGGAACTTGTGCTGCGACAGCTCCTTGAGCACGGCCGGGATGTCGCGCGGGTTGGGGATCAGGATGTTGCACCCGCCCATGCGCATCGACAGCATCATGTTCGTGTTGAAGCCGAAGATGTGATACAGCGGCAGCGCGCACACGGTGACGATCTGCTCGCCGGCCGGGATCTTCTTCAACGCCGGCTGGTACCAGGCCTCGGCCTGCAGCAGGTTGGCCACCAAATTGCGATGCAACAGCACTGCACCCTTGCTGACGCCCGTGGTGCCGCCGGTGTACTGCAGCACCGCAATGTCGTCGGGCCCGATCTTCGGCGGGGTGTACGACTTGCGCCGCCCCTGCGAGAGTGCATCGCTGAAACGCACCGCCTGCGGCAGCGAGAACGCCGGCACCAGCTTCTTCACCTTGCGCACCACGTGGTTGACGATGGCGCCCTTGATCAGGCCCAACATGTCGCCCATCGCCGCCAGCACGACCTTCTTGGTGGGCACGGCATGGATCACCTGCGCCAGCGTGCCCGCGAAATTCTCCAGGATGACGATCGTCTTGGCCCCGGAGTCCTTGAGCTGGTGCTCGAGTTCGCGGGGCGTGTACAGCGGGTTGACGTTGACGACCACATAACCCGCGCGCAGGATCGCCGCCACCACCACCGGGTACTGCGGCACGTTGGGCAGCATGACCGCGACGCGGTCGCCCTTGTCCATGCCCAGTGATTGCAGGTATGCGGCGAGCGCGCGCGACGCATCGTCGACCTGGCCGAACGTGACGGTCTTGCCCATGAACAGGTAGGCCGGCAGGTTGCGGTACTTGGTGAAGCTCTCCTCCATCAGCGCCACCAACGACGGATACAGGTCGACCTGGATCTGCGCCGGCACGCCCGCGGGGTACTGCTTCAGCCAGATCTTGTCCATTGCCGCGCGCTCCTGCTCTCGCGCCGGCGATTCTGGCGGACCCACGCACCAATCTCGATCAGGGGATTCGATAGCGCGCCCGAACGCCTGCGCGACACGACCGCGCGGGTTGTCCCCGTGGCGCGAGCCACACGATCTTCGGTTGGTGCACGGGTTCAGTGCACTCGGATCGCCAAGAGGATCACGTGTCAAGTACCCGCTTTCACGACGTGCCATCGCGCGTGAAGTGCTGCCGCATGAGCCTCTTGCGCGTGAAAAAGAATGCCTCGCATCGATCGAGACATTCAGAAATGCGAGGCTTGGCCATGGGACCACTGATGCGCGCGGCATGCGCGGCCACGTTGGCGATGACGCTGTGGCTGCAAGCCGGCGATGCGATCGCACAGGCTCCGGCCAATGACAGCGCGGCGACCACACCAGCGACGCCCGCACCCGCGGTGACGCCGACCCCCGCACCGACGGTGGTGGCGCAAGCCAGCGACGCGCCGAGCGCGACCGCCGCGCCTGCTGCCGTCGCCGCGGCGAAGCCAACGATCAACGGCGCCGACACCGCATGGATGCTGATCAGCACGGTGCTCGTGCTGCTGATGACCATCCCCGGCATCATCCTGTTCTACGGCGGCATGCTGCGCACGAAGAACGCGCTGTCGATCGTGGCGCACACGCTGGCGGCCACCGCGGTGATCACCGTCCTGTGGGCGCTGTGCGGCTACTCGGTGGCCTTCACCGCCGGCAACGGCTACTTCGGCGACCTGTCGCGGTTGTTCGCCAGCGGCTTGATCGGCAAGAACGTGGGCACGCACGCGGCAGCACCGACGATCCCCGAGTCGGTGTTCTTCCTGTTCCAGCTGTCGTTCGCCATCATCACCTTCGCGCTGATCCTCGGTGCCACGGCCGAGCGCATGCGCCTGGGCGCGACGGTGGCGTTCGCCGCGTTGTGGTCGGTGATCGTCTATGCGCCGATCGCGCACTGGGTGTGGCACCCGACCGGCTGGCTCGCCAAGATGGGCCACATGGACTTCGCCGGCGGCACGGTGGTGCACAT
>DATKJN010000474.1:0-7797 GCA_035543655.1 Burkholderiaceae bacterium
TTCGCCAACGTGCGCGTCAAGAACCTGATGATCCCGCCCGGCGCCGACGGCTCGCGCGAAGAGGGCGGCATCACGCTGATGCAGCCGTCGGGCGAGAAGCTGCCGATCTACGACGCCGCGATGCGCTACATCGCGCAGGGCACGCCGACGGTGATCTTCGCCGGCGAGGAATACGGCACCGGTTCGTCGCGCGACTGGGCGGCCAAGGGCACGCAGCTGCTCGGCATCAAGGCGGTGGTGGCCAAGAGCTTCGAGCGCATCCACCGCAGCAACTTGGTCGGCATGGGCGTGCTGCCGCTGCAATTCAAGGCCGGCCAGTCGTGGGAAAGTCTAGGCATCGGCGGCGACGAGCGGATCGACATCGAGATCGGCCCGGTGCTCAAGCCGCAAAGCGACGCCAAGATGGTGATCAACCGCCAAGACGGTGCGCGCCGCGAGGTGCCGCTGACGCTGCGCATCGATACCGCGATCGAGGTCGACTACTACAAACACGGCGGCATCCTGCCGTTCGTGCTGCGGCAGCTTCTGGCGGCCTGAGCACACAGGCCCTGCCGCTGCGCAGCGGGGTGCTGCGGCGGTTGCTTGCTGCCTGAACTTCCCCGGAAGCCTCGTCTTCTCATCGGCGTCAAGGCGTGTACAGGGAAACGTAGGGTTCGAGCAGGTGCAGGCCCAGGTTGGTGACGTCGTGGTCGCTGTTTCCGAGCACCACGACGCCGCGGCTGCGCTCGAGGTCCATCCCCACGTACGCGCTGAAACCAGGCGTGGAGCCGGAGTGATGGACGATGCGCTTGCCTGGCAACTCGGCGTGGAACCATCCCAGTCCCATCGGCAGGTCTGGGCGTTGGCGATCGGCCTCGGTGCGCTGCGTCGCTCGCATCGGGCCGGCGAGCTCCGAGTCGCGCAGACCGAGGTGAGCCTGGACGAAACGCGCCAGATCGTTGGCCGACGAGCGCAGCGCCCCGGAGCCCAGCATGCTGCGCGCTTCGGTGTGCGCGCGCGGTTCCCCGCGCGCCGTGTGGCCGGTGGCGTGTGCGGCCCTGAGCGGCGGTGTGAGCGCGAACCCCGAGCGCGTCATGCCCAGCGGCTCCAGGATCCGCGCCCGCACGGCCGACTCGAAGTCCGTTGCCGCGCGGCGCGCCAGGAGTTCTCCGAGCAGCGCAGCGCCATAGCTCGAGTACGAGTGGTGCACGCCGGTGGCCGCGCGCATCGGTTGCAGATCGAGGGCGGTGAACATCGCGTCGTTCGTGGGCGCATCGGCAGGGTCCTGCACGGCGGCCGGCTCGAGGTTGTCGGCAAACGACATGAACCCGGCCGTGTGCCGCGACAGATGCAGCAGCGTGATTTCGCGTGCGCGCGTTGTCGTGACGACCGGGGGCGCGTAGAGGGCGATCGGGTCGTCGAGCCGAACTTCGCCGCGTGCCGCCATCTGCGCGAGCAACAGCGAAGTGAACACCTTGGTGACAGACCCCACCTGGAACACCGTGTCACCATCGACCGGCCGCCGCTCGCCGCTCTTGGCGAGACCGTGCGAAACCACGCGAGCGCCCGATTCGTCCACCAACGCGACGACGCAGCCCACGCCGAGCCGCGACACCTCGATGCGCTGGCGCAGGATCTCGCGAACCGCCTCGTCCGACGAAAAGGCGCCAGCCGCGCTCGCTGCCGGCACCAGCAACCCAACGGCGAGCGCGCCAACGCCTTCAAGAAACCACGGCCTCATGCACATCGGCGGAACTCCGACCCCGTGACGGCCAAGGAAAGGCCTTCGCCGCAGAAGCACCAGAAGCCAGTTTGAATCCGATGGCGTGGCTTGCAAAGGGTCGCGAGGCGATCATCCCGCAACGCTGGCAACGAACGCGGTCGCCGGCGCGGTGCACACTCATGCATCGGCAACCGGAGTCTCGACGATGAGCAACCTTGAAACCGTGCGCCTCGCCGCCGATGGCCCGGTGTGCACGATCCATCTGTCGCGGCCCGCGCAGCGCAACGCCGTCGACGGGCCCACCGCCGCGCTGTTGCGTGCGGCGTTCGAGTCGTTCGAGGGCAACGACGCGCTGCGCGTCGCCGTGCTCGTCGGCGACGGCGGCACCTTCTGCAGCGGTGCCGATCTCACCGCGCTCGGCGACCCGGCGCGCCGCAATGCCATCGAGCCCACCGGCACTGCGGCCGGACCGATGGGACCGACGCGCATGCACTTCGGCAAACCGGTGATCGCAGCGATCGAGGGCCACGCGGTGGCCGGCGGCCTCGAGCTGGCGCTGATGTGCGATCTGCGCATCGCGGCGCGCTCGGCGGTGTTCGGCGTGTTCTGCCGCCGCTGGGGCGTGCCGCTGGTCGACGGCGGCACGGTGCGGCTGCCGCGCATCGTGGGCATGGGGCGCGCGCTCGATCTGATCCTCACCGGCCGCGCGGTGAACGCCGATGAAGCGTTGGCGATCGGCCTGGCCAACCGCGTGGTCGACGATGGTCAGGCACTGGACGCAGCGCAGGCATTGGCCGCACAGATCGCGGCGTTTCCGCAGACCTGCCTGGGTGCCGACCGTGCCAGCGCGCTCGCGCAGTGGGACCTGCCGCTCGCCGAGGCGCTGCGGCGCGAGGGTGCAGGCGGCTATCCGGTGATTGCGGCGGAGAGCCTGGCCGGTGCCGCACGCTTCGCAGCCGGGGCCGGCCGCCACGGGGCGTTCGAATGACGGTCGAACCCGATGTTGCCAAGTTCACGCTGGCCGATGCACCGCCGGCGTTCATTGACGACCCCTATCCGACCTATGCGGTGCTGCGGGCGCACGATCCGGTGCACGCCATCGGCCCGAATCAATGGTTGCTGACGCGCTACGACGACGTGTCGATGGTGTACCGCAGCGCGGCGGCCAGCTCCGACAAGCAGCGCGAGTTCGGCCCGAAGTTCGGTGTCGGCACGCCGCTGCACGAGCACCACACCACCAGCCTCGTGTTCAGCGATCCGCCGCTGCACACGCGCGTGCGACGGCTGATGATGGGCGCGCTGAACCAGCGCGCGATCACGCGCATGGAGTCCGGCGTCGTCGCGCTCGTGGATGGCCTGCTCGATCGGCTCGACGGCCGCCCGGAAGCGGACCTGATCGAGGACTTCGCCGCGCAGATCCCGGTCGACGTGATTGGCAACCTGCTCGACGTGCCGCGCGACGAGCGCGGCCCGCTGCGCGCGTGGTCGCTGGCCATCCTGTCCGCGCTCGAGCCTGTGCCCAGCGCCGAGATGCTGGCGCGAGGCAACGCGGCAGTGACCGAGTTTGTTGCCTACCTGCGCACGTTGATCGCGCACCGACGCGCCCATCCCGGCGACCCGGAGGTCGATGTGCTGACGCGGCTGATGGGCGAATACGGCGGCGAGCGCCTCAGCGAGACCGAGCTGCTGCACAACTGCATCTTCATGCTCAATGCCGGCCATGAGACCACCACCAACCTGATCGGCAACGGCATGCACGCGTTGCTCGCGCAGCGCGGCCAGCTCGAGCGGCTGCAGCGCGAGCCCGCGTTGATCAACACCGCGGTCGAGGAACTGTTGCGCTTCGAGAGCCCGTTGCAGCTGAACAACCGCCAGCTCACCGCGCCGATCGCGCTGGGCTCGCGCGAACTGCCGGCCGGCGACTTCGTCACGCTGGGTGTCGGCGCGGCGAACCGCGACCCGGCGCAGTTTGCCGACCCCGACGCACTCGACATCGCGCGCAAACCCAACCTGCACGTGGCGTTCGGCCACGGTGCGCACGCGTGTGCCGGCATGAACGTGGCCCGCCTGGAGGCACGCATCGCCATTGGCGCGCTGGTGGCGCGCTTCCCGCGCCTGGACTCCGCGGGCCCACCGCAGCGCGACCGCCGCGTGCGCTTTCGCGGCTTCGTGCACCTGCCGGTGCGCTTGTAGAACGAGCGCCACAGCGATACCCTCGCGCCGGGGCGGCAGCGCAGGGGGGCGGAACGCGGTGGGAACACCCGGCATCTTCGACGCGTTCGAGATCAAGGGCATGGCGCTGCGCAGCCGCGTGCTGCGTTCGTCGCTCGGTGGCCGTCTGGCCTACTACGACGGCACGCCCACCCCGGCGTGGCGCAACTTCGAGCGACGCTTCGCGCGCGCAGAGAACCGGCTCGGCGCGATCATCTCCGCCACCATCGGCGTCGACGACCGCCGGCTGTCGCCGCTGGAGTACCCCAAGATCGGCAACTCGTACTCGCTCGAGCCGTTGGCTGCCGGCGTGCGCGCGGTGCAGGCCGAAGGCTGCCGCTACATCGTGCAACTCGGCGACCCCGGCGGCCACACGCACACCAGCCTGTTTCCTGAAGAGGCCGACGGCAAGTCGGCGTCGGCATGGACCGACCTCTATTACGGCTACCGCAACCGCACGACGCCGATGACGCTGGCCGAGATCGCGGCCGAGGTCCAGGCGTTTCGTGACGCGGCGGCACGGGTCAGGGAGGCGAAAGCCGATGGCGTTGAGGTCACCGCTTCAAAGGGCTACATCCTTCACCAGTTCCTCAACCCGGCCACCAATCGCCGGCGCGATGCCTATGGCGGCTCGGTCGAGAAGCGCTTCCGCCTGCTGAAGGAGGTGGTTACCGCGGTGCGTGCCGCGGTCGGCAACGACCTTCTGTTCGGCGTGCGCCTCTCGGCCGAGGACTTCAACTGGCTGCCGTTCCCCAACCTGCGCTGGCCGCCGGTGTGGCCGCCGGGCGACTACTTCCGCGGCAACACGCTGGCCACCACGCTGCGCTACGGCGAGTGGCTGACCGACCTGGGCGTCGACTACCTGCACATCGACGCCGGCTTCGGCTTCGTCAATCCGAAGGGCAGCCCGGGGCCCTATCCCTTCGAAGGGCTGCGCCTGTTCTCCAACTCGGCCCGTCATCTCAGCGGCAAGGCGTGGTGGCGGGCGTTCTTGCTCAACGGCGTGCCCAAGGGTTTTGCACAAGTGCTGCTCGGCACGGGCTGGCGCTTCGCGCCGGCAGCCAACGCGGAGTTCGCGCGCGCGTTCAAGCGCCGACTCAACATACCGATCATCGCCAACGGCGGCTTCCAGAACCGAGACGTGATCGAAGGCGCGCTGCAGTCCGGCGCGTGCGACCTGGTGGCCATCGGTCGGCCGCTGTTGGCCAACCCCGACCTGCTCCGGCACTTGGCTGTCTACAACGAGCCGCCCAATCCCTGCACGTGGTGCAGCCAATGCTGCACGCGCACCGCGGTGCTGCCGCTCGGTTGCTACGACGTGACGCGTTTCAAGGACCAGGCCGAGATGCAGCAGCAGATCCTGCATTGGTCGGCGGATTCATCGTCGTGACATCTCCGTTGCAGGCCGGCCCGATTGCACCGGACGCCGCGGCGGCGCGGCTCGTGATCGATGCCGAACGCCTGCGGCTGTTCAACCGGCAAGTGGTGCGTGTGCCAGTGGGCGTGCTGTTCGCAACCGGGTTTGTCGGCTACATGATGGTGCCGCATGTCGGTCCCGGCCTTGCCTGGGGCTGGGCCGGCGCTGCCTGGGGAGTCTTCTGTGTTCGCGCGCTGGCCAGTGCGGTGCTGCTGGCTCGGCCGCCCGCCGGGGCGCGCATCGCTGCCTGGATCCGTTGGCTGACTGTCGGCGCCACGGTGAGCGGCGTGGTGGCAGGCTCGGCGGTGATCGTCTTCTTCAGCGCGCCGCCGCTCGAATGGGCCATTCTGACGATGGTGCTGTGCGCGTGGAGCGCCGCCGGCATCGCGGTCTCGGTTGCCCTGCCTGCGGCGTTCTACGGCCTGGTCACGTTCTTCCTGGTCCCGCTTGCGGTCGGATGGGTCGTCTCTGCGATGCCACTGCGGCTGCCGGTGGCGGGGCTGATCCTGTTCTTTCTCTTCTACCTGGTCATCTTCGCTCGCGACGGCTCGCAGCTCGTGGAGCGAGCGCTGCGCGTGGGTTTCGAGAACGAGGAGCTGGCGCGCCAGCTGCGGCTCAGCGAAGCCGAGGCGCGCGCGGCTCGCGAGCGCGCCGAAGACGCCAACCGCGCCAAGTCGCGCTTCCTCGCCGCCGCGAGCCACGATCTGCGCCAGCCGCTGCACTCGCTGACCTTGCTGCTCGACCACGCGGTGCGCACCAGCGAGGAACCCAGGATCAACCAGACGCTGCGCCAGGCGGCGCGCTCGGCCGAGTCGCTGCACGAGCTGTTCACCGGCCTGCTCGACCTGTCGCGCCTCGACGCCGGCAGCGTGGCGCCGGAGATCAAGTCTCTGTCTCTGCGCAAGGTGCTCGAGCGCATCGACAACGACTACCGCCCCCTGGCACAAGGAAAAGGGCTGGCGTTCGAATGTGATCACAGCACGGCGTGGGTGTCGAGCGATGCGGTGATGCTCGACCGCATCCTGCGCAACTTGCTCGACAACGCCGTGAAGTACACCGAGGCCGGCCGCATCGCGGTGCAGGTCGAAGAGCGCGGACCCGAGATCCACGTCACCGTGCGCGACAGCGGCGTCGGCATCGATGCGGCCGATCGCGAACGCATCTTCGAGGAGTACTACCAGGCGCGCAATCCGGCGCGCGATCGTGCACGCGGCATGGGCCTCGGACTGGCGATCGTCAAGCGACTGTGCGACCTGCTGGGCCATCGCATCCACTTGCAGTCGGAGCCGGGCCGGGGCAGCGCGTTCACCGTGCTGTTGCCGCGCGGCGATCCGCCGCCGGCGCCGACCGACGGCGACCCGCTCGACGTCGTGCGGTCGCACGACGCGCTGCGCGGCCTGCTGGTGGTGTTGATCGAAGACGCACCCGATGTGATCGAGGCGATGCGCACCGTGCTCGACGATTGGGGCTGCGAGTTGATCGCCGATGTCGATGCAGACAGCGCGATCGCCCAGCTGCGTGCGCGCGGCCGTGCCCCGGACGCCATCGTGGCCGATTGGCGCCTGGGCGGCCGCGAGAACGGGCTGCAGGCCGTCGAGCGGCTGCATGGACAGTTCGGTGCGGTGCATGCGGCGATCGTCACCGGCGAGATCGACCCCACGGCGATCGCGGTGCCTGCGCACATGGCGGTGGCGGTGATGCGCAAGCCGCTGCGCTCGAGCGACTTGCGCGATTGGCTGCTGCAGCGCGCGTGATCGCGCCGCGCGAAGCCCGCGGCTACGGTGCCGCGAGCGCGCCCGCGGCCTGCGCGTCGAACAGGCGGCACAACGCGTCGGTGCGATTGCGCGCCCCGAGCGCGCGGTACACCATCGACAGGTGCACCTTGACCGTGCCTTCGGCGATGCCGAGCTCGCGCGAGATCAGCTTGATCGGCACGCCGCGCACCGCCAGCGCGAGCACCTGGCGCTGACGCGGCGACAGCTCGGTCTCGAGAAAGCGCGCCATCTCCTCGCGCGGCAGCAGCTCGGCATCGCCGGCGCGCGTGGCCGCGTCGGCCATCAGAAACTCCGCCGGCAGGTACACGCGGTGCCTGAGCACGACGCGCAGCGCCGCTTCGATCTCGTCCAGGCGATACGACTTCGGGATGAAGCCCGCCGCACCGGCTTCGATCACCTCGCGCACGCGCTGCGGCGCGGCCTCGGCCGATTGCATGCACACCGGCGTGGCTTCGAAGTGTCCCTTCACCGCCTGCAGCGCGGCGAGGCCTGCCACGCCGGGCAGGTGGTAGTCCAACAACACCAGATCGAAGCCCTGGCTGGGCAGGGCGCAAGCGGCGGCCACGTCGCGCACAGCCTGGAAGCTGAACGCATGGTGCGGCCGCAACTCGGCCACCAGGCGCTCGAGCAAGCGGTGGGTGCCGTCCCAGACGATCTCGTGGTCGTCGATCAGCAGCACGTTCATCGTCGGT
>DATKJN010000475.1:0-3186 GCA_035543655.1 Burkholderiaceae bacterium
ACCGAACGGGTTGTCGCCCACCGCGTAGACATAAGTGCCCAGGCGCGTCTTGCGCAAAAAGAACGACACCAGCAACGCGACCGCGCCGAACACGATCACCGGCATCGGCACGCCGGCCAAGGTGTCGCGTCCGACCCAGGCGAACGAGTCGAGTTGCGGGCTCCATTGCACGATGTCGAGCCGGAACAGCGCCACCTGCCCCAGCCCCGCCAGGAACAAGCCCGACGCGAGCGTGGTGAACAGCGAGGGCACCTCGGCATACGCGATCAGCCAGCCGTTGATGAGGCCGAACACCAGGGCCAGCGCGAGCGCGCAGCCGAACGCCACCGGCAGCGAATGGCCGTCCTGCACCATCTGCAGCACCAGGCCTGCGGGCACCGCCAGCACCGCGACCATCGAGATGTCGATGCCGCGGCCGATCACGACGATGGCCATGCCAAGACCGAGGATGCCGAGGATGGCCACGTTCTGCAGCAGGCCCAGCAGGTTCGACGCGCTGCGAAAGCCCGGCAGCAACAGCGCGAAGCCGGCGAACAGCAGCACGAAGATCGCGAACACGATCCCCTGCTGGCTGAGCCGGCCGCTGCCGAACGGCCACTTCATCGCGCGGCACTCCGCGACGCACGCGCTGGCGTGCGCACCGGCAGCCGTTCGGGCACGCGATCGGCGGGCGTGTCCATCGGCAGGCCTGCCTGCTGAAAGCCCTTGCGAAAGTCCACCAGGTGCTTGTGCGTCCACTCGTGCGCGCGCTGCGCGTCGCGAGCGCGCAGCGCCGCAGCGATCTGCCGGTGCGCATGCAGGTTGCGCGCGGCCGACTGCGGCAGCGCGTGTTGCAACACCGTCGCCAGCGGCCGGTACAGCAGGCTGAACGACTCGCGCGACATCATCAGCGAGCGGTTCTTCGACGCGCGCGCGATCAGCGCGTGAAATGCCGCGTCGAGCTCCCAATGGCGCTGGATGCGTGCGGCGTCGGGCTTGCCGCCGACCGTGGCAGCAGCGGCCTCGAGGTTGTCGTCGATGTCGCGCAGGTCGGCCTCGTCGGCACGCTGCGCCGCCAGGCGCGCGGCCTCCGGCTCGACCACCACCGCCACCTCCCACAGCTCGGCGAACGTGACCTGATGCAGGATCAACGAACGCGCCGCGCGCGGCGCGAGATCGAACAACCCGGGCAGCACCACGATCAGGCGCCGGCCCTGGTGGCGCTCGAGCAGGCCCTCTTGCTCGAGCACGCGGATCGACTCCCGGATCGTCGAGCGGTTGACGCCGAATTGCGCGGCCAGCTCCTGCTCCGATGGCAGCGCCGTGCCCGGCTTCAACTCGCCCGACAGGATGTGCTGTTCCATGACGCTCGAAACCGCTCTGTAGGCCGGCTGACGCGCCAGCGAACGGAATCGCAACGGTGCGCCGGCCAGCGAAGCGCTCGTCGACGGCTCGGCAGACGTTGTGGCGGCGGTGGCGAGGCCCATGGTTCGGTCGGACAATCGGACAGTCCAACAAACTCTAGGAAGCCGACCCGGCCGGTGCCATGCGTGCTTTCCCGGCATGCCGAGGCAAAGAAGCGCGGCGGACAAGGTGTTCAAGATGCCCCCGACGATGCGGCGTGCGCCGCGTGATCGACTCAGCGCTTTTCGGGCGCCGCCGCGAATGAGCTGTTCGATCGACGTCGCCCCCAGCGGACCGCAGTCTGTACCGCG
The DNA here is from genome assembly GCA_035543655.1 of Burkholderiaceae bacterium. Taxonomy (GTDB): domain Bacteria; phylum Pseudomonadota; class Gammaproteobacteria; order Burkholderiales; family Burkholderiaceae_C; genus JAEUPI01. The sequence continues at coordinate 1,695 of DATKJN010000475.1, forward strand.
TGCTGTAAGGCCGTCTTGCGCTGGCACGCACGCCCCTGTCGTGCTGGCGCAGGCCCCGTTGGTGTCGAGCCGCTGAGCGTGCTGGGACAGCCTGTCAGTTGGCGGCGTCGCGCGCGTCCGAAGGCGTGACGCCAAAGCGGCGGCGGAATGCGCTGCTGAAATGGGACATGCTGTTGAAGCCGGCCGCCAGCGCGATCTCCGTCACCGTTCGGTGGCGTTCCGCTGGCATCTGCAGCGCCTCGCGGCAGCGTTGGAGCCGGCGCTCCCAGATGTACTCCGAAACCGACTGGCCCGTGCCCTTGAACAGATAGTGCAAGGCGCGCACCGACATCGAACAGGCCGCAGACACGCGCTCCGGACTCAACAGCGGATTGCCGAGATTCCGTTCGATGTGGCCCTTCACCTGGCGCAGGCGCTCGGATCGGACCGAACCCTCGAGGTCGGGCATCTCGCCGTGCGGACTGTCCAACGCCAGCGCCAACACGTCGATCAGTCGTTCGCCAAGCTGGGCACGCGTGGGATCGGACAGCGTGTCCGCCTCGAGGACCATCGACGCACACAGGTCGGCCACGATTCTGCCGACACCGGACGTGGTGTTGATGCTCGCTGCGAGCATCGGCCGCGAAGGCTGCCAGCGCTGCATCAAAGCGGCGCGAGGAATCTCGAGGTAGAAGGCCCGATGGGGATCGACGTTGCGCAGCGTGTAGGGGTCCGACGCCGAAAAGATCGTGGCACTGCCGGGTCCGTAGGCGAGCCGCTGCCCGCGCTGTTCGACGACTTGATGGCCCTTCTGGGTCAGTGCGACGTAGAAGCAGTCCTTGTCGACCCGTGAGAGATGCGATTGCCGCCGCTCGATGCGCTGCGGTGCAATCAGGCAATCCGATATCGTGACCGTGCCGAAACTCGCTTCCTTGACGAACCCCCGATAGTCATCCACTGCGTCGCAATGGCTGTCGACGCGAACGTAGAGTGCGCACAAGGCCTCCTGCCAGGCCCGGTGGCGCTGCGCGGACGGCACGTCTTGGGTCGTGAAGACGAGGTTCACGCGGGCACGTTAGAACCCGGGCCCGGCCGGGACCACCGTAGTTTCCCGATTCTTCGAGATGTGTCGGCCGTTGCTCGGCGATCCGCCGGCACTGATGCGCGGCAGCGCAGCGTCAGCCGCGGTTGAGTTCCGGGGCGTCGCGAACGGCCAGCGCGTTGAGCTTGCGCGCCAGGTCTCGATTGACGCCTCGCAGCAGCGCGTCGCGCAGATCGGGCCGCTTGTCGATGAAGGCGCGCAGCGTGGCCAAAGGCCAGCGCATGTAACGCGACGGTTCAACGAACCGCGCCTCGATCTGCGCGGGTTCGCCGATCAGGACCAGTGCGGTGCCGATGACCTCGCCCGGCGCGAGGGTGCCCAGCACATGCTCGCCGCGGCGCACCTGCACTGAGCCGAAGATGGCGATGGCCAGCGCGTCGACCGGACGGCCGTGCTCCACGATCGGCTCGC
>DATKJN010000476.1:0-2722 GCA_035543655.1 Burkholderiaceae bacterium
CAGCGCAAGCACCAGACGCGGCAGCACCACCGCCATCGCCAACGTGGCGGCATACAGATGGATCCAAGGCGCGGCCGGGGCGGATGCGGGCTGCGCGGGCGCGGTCAGGCGCATCGACTCGATGGCCGCGGCATCCGGCACCGCGATGCCGGTGACGATGCTGGCAGGCGTCAGCAAGGGCGACAGCACGCGATGCACGTCGGCGGCATCGAGGAAGGTGCTCTGCCAGCCGGCACGGTAGTCGAGCACCAGGCCACGCAGGTACATGCTGCCCAGCAGGCCGATCGCCAGCGCGGCCGCCGCCACATGCAGCAGTGCGGCTATGCGGGTCAGCGTGACCGGCACCGCCAACTCCGCCCAGCGGCGCGAAGCCACGCGCAGCGGACCGCTGCCGGTCGAGCGTTGCCACCAGCGAAGCAGGGCCAAACGCAGCCCGCTCTTGGTCTCGCGGCCGGCCCGGCCGGCGCCGGCGAGCGGCGCGCTGCCGAGCAGCACATAGGCCGCGACGTTCCACGCCACCAGCGCCCACACCGACGGCGCCAGCACATCGACGATCTGGTTGCGGCCGAGCAGGTCGACACCGAGCCCGCCGATCAGACCCAGCAGCGCCGCCAGCGCGACCCAGCGCCAACGCCACAGCGGGCGCGCCAGCCAACGCTGCACGTCACGGTCGCGCGGCTGCAATCGCTGCAGCGCATGGGCGGCGCGCGCTGCGAGCAGCCGCTCGGGCGGCGCATCGGCGGGCAGCGTCTGCGCAGTCAGCTGGGTGGCCCAGGCGGCGTCTTCGCGCGTCCACAGCGGCGAGTCGGCGGCATCGAAGGCCTGCACCAGGACGACGGTGCGCGCGGCGGCTTCGTCCATGGAAGGGGCGCGCCGCTTCAGCGGATCAGAGTCGAGCCGTGGTGGGCGAAGTAAACCGCGCCGACGTGTCGCCGCGCGGCGCGCCCCGGGCGCGGCACGGTCAAAGCAGCTCGAGCGCCATCGCGGTGGCTTCGCCGCCACCGATGCACAGCGCCGCCACGCCCTTCTTGAGGTTGCGCTTCTTCAACGCACCGAGCAGCGTGACGACGATGCGCGCGCCAGAGGCACCGATCGGGTGCCCGAGGGCCACGGCGCCGCCGTGCACGTTGACGATCTCGTGCGGCAGCCGGAACTCCTCCATGGCGGCCATCGTGACCGCGGCGAAGGCTTCGTTCACCTCCCACAGGTGCACCGCCTTGGCATCCCAGCCGGACTTCTTCAGCACCTTCTGGATCGCGCCCACCGGCGCGGTGGTGAACCACTCGGGCGCCTGCGCGTGCACCGCGTGCGCGACGATGCGCGCAATCGGCTTGGCGCCGATCTTGGCGGCGGTGGATTCGCGCATCAGCACCAGCGCAGCCGCGCCGTCGGAGATGCTCGACGAGGTGGCGGCGGTGATCGCACCGTCTTTCTTGAATGCAGGTTTGAGGCCCGGGATCTTGTCGAGCTTGGCCTTGAATGGTTGCTCGTCGAACTTGACCTGCGTGTCGCCGCCCTTGCCGGCCACCGTGACGGGCGCGATCTCCCACGAGAAGCTGCCGTCTTCATTGGCGGTCTTGCTGCGCGTGGTGGAGGCGATCGCGAACTGGTCCATCGCCTCGCGCGTGAACGCGTACTTGCCGACACAGCTCTCGGCGAACACGCCCATCGCCTTGCCGCGCTCGTAGGCGTCTTCGAGGCCGTCGATCGCCATGTGGTCGTACAGCGCCGCCTGGCCGTAACGCACACCCTTGCGCACGAACGTGAGGTGCGGCGCGTTGGTCATGCTCTCCATGCCGCCGGCCACCAGCACGTTGGCACTGCCGGCCACCAGCATGTCGTGGGCGAACATCATCGTGCGCATGCCGGAGCCGCACATCTTGCTCATCGTGACGGCGCCGGCCGAGTCGGGCAGACCGGCGCGGCGCATCGCCTGGCGCGCCGGGGCCTGGCCCTGACCGGCCATCAGGCAGTTGCCCATCAGCACCTCGTCGACCGCGTCACCGGGCACGCCGGCGCGCTCGACCGCCGCCTTGATGGCCACCGCGCCCAGCTCCCAGGCCTGCAGCGACGAGAAGTCACCCAGCATGCCGCCGATCGGCGTGCGGGCGGCAGAGGCGATGACGATGGATTCAGCCATGGTGGTACTCCTGGTTCGATGTCAGTAGGTGGACAGCAGCGGCGTGCCGCGCTCTTCGTGCGCGACGCGCTTGATGTAGGCCTGGAAGCCCGGATCCTCGCCGCGCAGCAGCAGCGGCAGCGCGTTGTGGAAGTCGTCGCGACGGCACCACTCGCGCATGTAGTCGTCCCAGCTGTTCCAGCGCCGCTTCTCGGTGGGCGTCATGTACTCTTTATACGCCACCAGGTAAGCCCGCTCGAACAACGAGACCAACATGTCGAAGATCACCATCATGCGCTCGTTCTGATCCGGCGTCGGGCTCTGCAGCGCCGAGCTGGTGCGCAGCTGCAGGTCGGCGTTGGCCAGCACCACCTTGAGGAAGTCGTTGTAGGCGTCCGACAGCATCTGGTAGGCCTCTTCGTCCTCGTTGTCGCGCTCCTGGCGCTGCTGCAGCAGGAACACGCCGATGGCGAACGGCAGGCCGACCACCGTGACCACGAAGCTCGCGAGCTCCCAGAACTCGCGCCAGTTCACCGCGCCACCCGCTCCATGGCATCAGGCCTGTGCGCCGGCCAGCGAACGCCGCCGCTGGTGCGCGAAGCG
>DATKJN010000477.1:0-2690 GCA_035543655.1 Burkholderiaceae bacterium
GCCGCCATCACCAGCAAGGCATCGGCGAACGACCGAAACAGCAGGTACAGCAGCACGAAGATGACCGCCAGCGTCACCGGCACCACCAGCTTCAGGCGTTCGGTCGCGCGCTCCAGGTACTCGAACTGGCCGGACCACGACGCCGCGTAGCCGGCCGGCATCGCCACCTGTTTGGCCACCACCGCCTGCATGTCGTTGACCACCGAGCGCATGTCGCGGCCGCGCACATCGACATAGACCCAGCCCGACAGGCGCGCGTTCTCGCTGCGCAGCATCGGCGGGCCCTCCTCGATCGAGATCCGTGCCACGTCTTGCAGCAGCACCGTGGCACCTTTTTCGGTCACGAAGGCCAACTCACGCAGGCGCTGCAACGAGTCGCGAACCTCGCGCGGGTAACGCACGTTGATCGGATAGCGCTCGCGGCCCGACACCACCTCGCCGACGTTGTCGCCGCCAATGGCGGTCGACACGACCGCCTGCACGTCGGCCACCGAGAGGCCGTAGCGCGCGGCGGCCAGTCGATCGACGTCCACGTCGATGTAGCGTCCACCGGTCAAGCGTTCGGCCAGCGCCGACGACACACCCGTCACGCCCTTGACGGCCGTCTCGATCTGCGTGGTCAAGCGATCGATGGTGGCGAGATCGGCACCGGCCACCTTGATCCCGACCGGGCTCTTGATGCCGGTGGCGAGCATGTCGATGCGGTTGCGGATCGGCGGCACCCACACGTTGGACAACCCCGGCACCTTCACCGCGCGGTCGAGCTCTTCGACCAGCCGGTCGGGTGTCATGCCGGCGCGCCACTGGTCGCGCGGCTTGAACTGGATGGTGGTCTCGAACATCTCCAGCGGCGCCGGATCGGTCGCGGTGTCGGCCCGCCCGGCCTTGCCGAACACGCGCTCCACCTCGGGCACGGTCTTGATGAGCCGGTCGGTCTGCTGCAGCAGCTCGCCGGCCTTGGAGACCGACAGACCCGGCAGCGCCGACGGCATGTACAGCAGATCGCCCTCGTCGAGCGCGGGCATGAACTCGCCGCCCAGCCGCAGCGCCGGAATGGCCGTGATGGCCAGGATGACCGCGGCGATGGCCAGCGTGGTTTTCGGAAACCGCAGCACCGACTCGAGCGCGGGCCGATACAGCGCGATCAGCGCGCGGTTGATCGGATTGGACGCCTCCTTCGGGATGCGGCCGCGGATCAAGTAGCCCATCAGCACCGGCACCAGCGTCACCGACAAGCCCGCCGCAGCGGCCATGGCGTAGGTCTTGGTGAACGCGAGCGGAGAGAACAGGCGACCTTCCTGCGCCTCGAGCGTGAACACCGGCAGGAACGACAGCGTGATGACGAGCAGCGAGAAGAACAGCGCCGGCCCCACTTCGACCGAAGCGTCGGCCATCAGCGACCAGCGCTCGCTGGTCGTCGGCTGCCGCCGATGCTGTTCTTCGAAGTGCTCGAGGTGTTTGTGCGCGGCCTCCACCAGCACCACCGAGGCATCGACCATCGCGCCCAGCGCGATGGCCACCCCCGACAGGCTGAGGATGTTGGCGCTGACGCCTTGCCAGTGCATCACGACGAAGGCCGTGAGCACGCCCACCGGCAGCGTGACCACCGCCACCCCCGCCGAGCGCAGGTGGAACAGGAACAGCGCGCACACCAGCGCCACGACGATGAACTCCTCGATCAGCTTGTCGCGCAGGTTGACGATGGCGCGATCGATCAGCTTGGAGCGGTCGTAGGTCTCCACCACCTCCACGCCGCGCGGCAGGCTCGGCTTGAGCGCCTGCAGCTTCGCCTTGATCGCTTCGATGGTCGTGCGCGCGTTCTTGCCCGAGCGCATCACCACCACGCCGCCCGTGACCTCGCCCTCGCCGTCGAGTTCGGCGATGCCGCGGCGCATCTCGGGGCCGATCTGCAGCGTCGCCACGTCGCGCAACAGCACCGGTGTCGCGCCCGACACCGCCAACGGAATCGTGCGAAAGTCTTCGAGCGATTTCAGGAAGCCGCGCGAGCGCACCATGTACTCGGCCTCGGCCAGTTCGATCACCGACCCGCCGGAAGCCTGGTTGGCCTTCTGCAAGGCCTGCACCACCATGGCTTGGGTCACCGCGAGCGCGCGCATGCGGTCTGGGTCGAGCACCACCTGGAATTGCTTGACCATGCCACCGATGCTGGCCACCTCGGCCACGTCGGGCACGGTCTTCAGCTCGAACTTCAGGAACCAGTCGTTGAGCGCCCGCAGCTGGCCGAGATCGTTGTGGCCGCTGCGATCGACCAGCGCGTATTCGTAGACCCAGCCCACGCCCGTGGCGTCGGGCCCCAATGCGGCCGTGGCGCCGGCCGGCAAGCGGCTTTGCACCTGGTTGAGGTACTCCACCACGCGAGAGCGCGCCCAGTAGGGGTCGGTCTTGTCGTCGAACAGCACATAGACGAACGAGTCGCCGAAGAACGAGTAGCCGCGCACCGTCTTCGCGCCCGGCACGCTGAGCATCGTCGTGGTCAGCGGATAGGTGACGAGGTCCTCCACCACCTGCGGCGGCTTGCCCGGGTACACGGTGCGCACGATGACCTGCGTGTCCGACAGGTCGGGGATCGCGTCCACGCTCGTGTTCCTGACCGACCAGATGCCGGCCACCACCAAGAATGCAGTGGCCACGAGCACCAGGAATCGGTTGCCGACCGACCAGCGGATCAG
>DATKJN010000478.1:0-8856 GCA_035543655.1 Burkholderiaceae bacterium
GTGCCGATCAGCCAGGTGGCCAACGTGTCTCTGCTCGACGCACGCACGATCAGCGTGCAGCCGTGGGAAAAGGGCATGGGCCCGAAGATCGAGAAGGCGATCCGCGAAAGCGACCTCGGCTTGAATCCGGCGGCGCAGGGCGACCTGTTGCGCGTGCCGATGCCGGCGCTGACCGAAGAGCGCCGCAAGGAGCTGACCAAAGTGGTCCGCCACGAGGGCGAGGAAGCCAAGGTCGCGGTGCGCAACCTGCGTCGCGACGCCAATGAGCATCTGAAGAAGATGCTCAAGGACAAGCAGACCAACGAAGACGAAGAGCGCCGCGCGCAAGACGACGTGCAGAAGCTCACCGACCGCACCGTGGCCGAGATCGACAAGCTGGTCCACGCCAAGGAAGCCGAAGTCCTGGCCGTGTGACATTGGCCGCCAGACCGCGATCTTGCAACGCGACCTCAAGACCGTTCCCCGTCACGTGGCCATCGTGATGGATGGCAATGGCCGCTGGGCCAAGAAGCGTTTCATGCCGCGGTTCTTCGGCCACAAGCAGGGCGTGGATTCGTTGGTTCGTTGCGTGCAGGCCTGCTCCGACCGCGGCATCGAATACCTCACGGTGTTCGCTTTCTCCTCGGAAAACTGGAAACGGCCCGACGAAGAGGTGTCCGGCCTGCTCGGGCTGGTGCTCGTGGCGGTGTCGAAGTACCTGCGCAAGCTGGCCGAGAAGGGCGTGCGCATCCGCATCGTCGGCGACCGCAGTGCGGTCAACGACAAGGTGCGTTCCGCGTGGGATGAGGCCGAGCGCACCACCGAGCACAACACCCGCATCACGCTGTCGGTGGCGTTCAACTATGGCGGCCGCTGGGACGTCACCCAGGCCTGCCGCCGTGCCATCGAGATGGGCATGAAGCCCGAGCAAATCACCGAGCAGTCGCTGTCTGCGTTGATGGCGCTGTCGCATGCGCCCGACCCCGACTTGTTCATCCGCACCGGCGGCGAAGTGCGCATCAGCAACTTTCTGCTCTGGCAGGTGGCCTACGCGGAGTTGTTCTTCACCGATTGCCTTTGGCCTGACTTCGACGAGACTCAACTCGATGCGGCGCTGGCAGCCTTCGCCGGCCGCGAGCGGCGCTTCGGCGACGTGCGCGCCGGGGCACTGGTGTCGGCGTCCGACGCTGCCGGCTGACGCGATGCTGGCGCAGCGCATCATGACCGCGCTGGTGCTGCTGGCGCTGTTGTTGCCCACCTTGTGGGTCACCAGCCCCTGGCCCTTTGTCCTGTTGACCCTGGTGCTGATCAGCGCCGCAGCGTGGGAGTGGGCGCGCTTGAACGGCCTGCCATCGGCGGTCGCGCTGGGCTGCGGGCTGGTTCTGGCCGCGGTCGGGCTGTGGTTGACGCTGACCTCGCGTGCGGCCGGCGAATCGCATGCGGTGTGGTTGCTGGCCGCGCTCGCCTGGGTGATTGGCGGCGCGTTCGTGCTGCACGCTGGCCCGCAACGCTGGGCGCAGTGGCCTCAAGGCCTGCGCGTGGTGGTGGGTGCAGTGTTGCTGGTGGTGGCATGGTGGGCGCTGGCGCAGGCCCGCATCACGGGCGTGAACTACCTGCTGTCGGTGTTGTGCATCGTCTGGGCCGCCGATATCGCGGCCTACTTCGGCGGCCGCGCCTTCGGGCGCCGCAAGCTCGCCCCGACCATCAGCCCGGGCAAAAGCTGGGAGGGCGTGGTCAGCGGCATGTTGGGCGTGCTGGTGCTGGCCGCATTCTGGCTCGGCCTGGACACCCGCATCTCGACCGATTCGGCCAGCGTGTTCACGCTGTTGAGCCAGCGTTTCGGCGTCTTTCCGATGGTGCTGGCCGTGCTGGCGCTGGCGGCGATGAGCGTGGTGGGCGATCTGTTCGAGTCCCTGATCAAGCGTGCGGTCGGCGCCAAGGACTCCGGTGCGTTGTTGCCAGGGCATGGCGGCGTTCTGGATCGTGTCGATGCCCTGCTGCCGGTGCTGCCGTGCGCGATGGCACTCACCACATGGTGACGGGCAACGCCCAAGCGACAATGGCGACGATGAAGCGCCAACGGCTGTGCATTCTCGGCGCCACCGGATCGGTGGGCATGAGCACTCTCGAAGTGGCCGCGCGCCACCCCGAGCGCTTCGAACTGGTCGCGCTCACGGCGCGCCATCGTGTCGACGAGTTGGGCGTGTTGTGCGAACGATTCCGCCCGCGCTTCGCGGCAGTCGACGATGCCGCCGCAGCGCGGAAGCTGCGCGATCGGCTGAACCGTGCCGACGTGCACACCGAGGTGCTGCATGGCCCGTCCGCGCTGACCGACCTGGCCTCGCACCCCGATGTCGACAGCGTGATGGCGGCCATCGTCGGCGCGGCCGGCCTCGCAGCGTGCCTGGCCGCCGCGCGCGCCGGCAAAAGGCTGCTGCTGGCCAACAAGGAGGCGCTGGTCGTCGGCGGGGATCTGTTCATGCGCTGCGTCGAAGAGGGTGGCGCGACACTGCTCCCGGTGGACAGCGAACACTCCGCGATCTTCCAGTGTCTGCCGCCGGAGCGCTCGCAGTGGCCGCAGCGCATCGACCACATCGTCCTCACGGCATCGGGCGGGCCGTTTCGCGACCGCGAGAGGGATTCGCTCGACGATGTGACACCCGACGAAGCCTGCGCGCATCCCAACTGGGTGATGGGGCGCAAGATCTCGGTGGACTCGGCCACGATGATGAACAAGGCGCTCGAGGTGATCGAGGCGCGCTGGCTGTTCGCGCTGACACCCGAGCAGGTGCGGGTGGTGATGCATCCGCAAAGCATCGTGCATTCGATGGCCGTGATGCGCGACCAATCTGTGCTGGCGCAGCTTGGCACACCGGACATGAAGGTGCCGATCGCCTGTGCGTTGGCCTGGCCCGAGCGCATCGCCTCCGGCGCTTCCGCGCTCGACTTCACCACCATGGGGTCGCTCAGCTTTCGCGCTGCCGATCTGCGGCGCTTCCCGGCCTTGCAGCTGGCCTACGACTGTCTGCGCGCGCCGCCGGGCGCGAGCAACGTGCTGAATGCCGCCAACGAGGTCGCGGTGGCGGCGTTCCTCGACGGCGCGATCCGCTTCACGGCGATCGATGCAGTGAACGCGGCGGCGCTGGAGCGGCTGGCGGGCAGCCTCGGCCCGCAGGACACGCTCGAGGACTTGCTGGCGCTCGACGAGCGCGCGCGCGCGGTGGCGCGCCAATATGCAAAGGCGAGGGCGATCGCATGATGACCGTGCTGGCTTTCATCGTCACGCTCGGTCTCTTGATCGTGGTGCACGAGTACGGCCACTACCGCGTGGCAGTGGCGTGCGGCGTCAAGGTGCTGCGCTTTTCGATCGGCTTCGGCCGGACGTTGTGGAGCCGGCAGCGCGGCGAGACCGAGTTCGTCGTGGCGGCGTTGCCGCTCGGCGGCTACGTGCGCATGCTCGACGAGCGCGAGGGGCCGGTGGCGCCCGACGAAGTGCATCGCGCGTTCAATCGACAGGCGCTGTGGAAACGCACGGCCATCGTGGCGGCGGGCCCGTTCGCCAACCTGCTGCTGGCGGTGCTGCTGTATGCATCGGTGCACTGGATCGGCATCGAGGAGCCGAAGGCGATCCTCGGCACACCTCCTGCGGCCAGTGCCTTCGATCGCGCCGGGCTGAAGGCCGGCGACTGGGTACGTGCCTACGGCCAGGGCGATGGCCAGTGGCAGGACCTCGCGTCGCTCAACGAAGTGAGTTGGCAGGTGATGCGGCATGCGTTGAACCGCCAGAACCTGCAGTTCCTGGTCACCGATGCCGAGGGCCGCGGCCAACGCACGGTCGCGCTCGAGCTCGAGCGTGTCGACGCGCGCGAGATCGACGCCGAGACGATCCGCCGCATTGGTCTGCCAGGTCCCTATCGCGACCCGGTGATGGGCGAAGTGAAAGCGGACGGCCCGGCGGCGGCCGCGGGGTTGCGCGCCGGCGACCGCATCGTGCGCATCGACGAGCAGCGCATCAGCGAAGCCCAACAGGTGTTCGAGCGCATCCGCAACGCCGTGCACGAGGGCCGCGGCATGCCGATGGCCTGGCAGGTGCAGCGCGGCAACGAGACCGTCGATCTCGCGGTGACACCACGAGCGGCCAGCGATGGGCCGCGCACCGTCGGGCGCATCGATGCCTTCGTCGGTTCGCCGCCGCAGCGCGTGGTGGTGCGCTTCGGGCCAGTCGATGGCCTGGTCAAGGGCGCGCAGCGCACGTGGGACATGGCGGTGCTGAGCGTGAAGATGCTCGGCCGCATCCTGATCGGCGAGGCGTCGGTGCGCAACTTGAACGGCCCGCTGACGATCGCCGATGCAGCAGGCCAATCGGCGCAGCAGGGCATCGTCACTTTCATCGGCTTTCTGGCGGTGGTGAGCTTGAGCATCGGTGTGTTGAACCTGCTGCCGCTGCCGATGCTCGATGGCGGACACCTGATGTATTATCTTTTCGAGGCCGTCACCGGTCGTCCCGTGTCGGACCTCTGGCTCGCGCGGCTGCAGCGCGGCGGCGTCGCGATCCTGCTGCTCGTCATGTCGGTGGCGCTCTACAACGACGTGGCCCGGCTGTTGGGCCTGCACTGACGATCAGTCCCCAAAGCATGGTGTTGTTTCCAGAGGTGAGTCCGCTGCGCCCCCTGGCGACCGCGGTCGCGGTGATGATCGGGCTCGCCGCCGGCCAGGCGCGTGCGGTCGAGCCGTTCACCGTGCAGGACATTCGCGTCGAAGGCCTGCAACGCACCGACGCCGGCACTGTGTTTGCATCGCTGCCGTTTCGCATCGGCGACACCTACAACGACGACAAGGGCGCCACGGCGCTGCGCTCGCTGTTCGGCACCGGCCTCTTCAAGGACGTGCGGATCGAGATCGAGGGCAACGTGGTGGTCGTGATCGTCGAAGAACGACCGGTGATCCAGAACGTGACGTTCGTCGGCTTGAAGGAGTTCGATCGCGAGCAGTTGTTGAAGTCCCTGAAGGAGTCGGGCATCGGCGAAGGCCTGCCGTTCGACAAGGCGCTGGTCGACCGAGCCGAGCAGGAGATCAAGCGCCAGTACCTGTCGCGCAGCCTGTACGGCGCCGAGGTGGTGACCACCATCACGCCGGTGGAACGCAACCGGGTCAACGTGACCTTCACGATGACCGAGGGCGACGCGGCGCGCATCGGCGAGATCCGCATCCTCGGCAGCAAGGTGTTCTCCGAGGGCACGCTGGTCGGACTGATGGAGCTCACCACCAGCGGCTGGCTCACCTGGTACACCAAGAACGACCGGTACTCCCGGGCCAAGCTCAATGCCGACCTGGAGACCATTCGTTCCTACTACCTGAACCGGGGCTACCTGGAGTTCAACGTCGAATCGACGCAGGTCACGATCTCGCCCGACAAGCAAGAGATCTCGATCACCATCACCGTCAACGAGGGGCAGCCGTACACGGTGACGGCCGTGCGGCTTCAGGGCGATTTTCTCGGCAAGGATCAGGAGTTCCGCGAGCTGGTGCGGATCAAGCCCGGCGAGCCTTACCGGGCCATCGACGCCACCGACACCACGAAGGCGTTCGCCGATCGTTTCGCGGTGTACGGCTACGCATTCGCTCGCGTCGACGCGACGCCGGACATCGATCGCGCGAACGGACAGGTGGCGATCACGCTGCGCGCGGAGCCGCAACGTCGCGTGTACGTGCGTCGTGTCGACGTGGCGGGCAACACGCGCACGCGCGACGAGGTGGTGCGGCGGGAGTTCAGGCAGCTGGAAGCGTCTTGGTACGACGGCTCGAAGATCAAGCTGTCGCGCGATCGAGTGGATCGCCTGGGCTACTTCAAGGACGTCAGCGTCGATACCAATGAAGTGGCCGGTTCGCCCGACCAGGTGGACCTCACCGTCAACGTCGCCGAGAAGCCGACGGGCAACCTGTCGCTCGGCGTGAGCTTCTCCAGCACCGAGAAGCTGGCGTTCGCCGCGTCGGTGAAGCAGGACAACGTGTTCGGCTCGGGCAACTACCTCGGCGTCGACGTCAACACCAGCAAGTATTCGCGTGCGCTGGTGCTGAGCACGGTCGATCCCTACTTCACGATCGACGGCGTGTCGCGCGCCATCGATGTCTACTACCGCACGTCGCGGCCGTTGAACAGCCTCGGTGACGAGTACCAAATCGCCACACCCGGCGCGTCGATCCGGTTCGGCGTTCCGTTCTCGGACTTCGACACGGTGTTCTTCGGCATCGGCGCCGAGCTGACAGAGATCAAGGGCACGACCTCGATTCCCAACGCGTACTTCATCTACCGCGACCTCTATGGCGAGAACAGCAGCGCTTTGCCGCTGACCATCGGCTGGGCCCGGGACCAGCGCGACAGCGTGGTCGCGCCGACCACCGGGCGCTACGCGCGCGTCAACCTGGAGTGGTCGCCGGTAGGCGACGTGAAGTACCTGCGCTCGAACTTCCAGGTCCAGCAATACTTCCCGTTGACCAACAAGTTCACCCTCGGTCTCAACGGCGAGCTTGGCATCGGCCGGGGTCTTGGCGATCGACCGTTCCCGATCTTCAAGAACTTCTATGGCGGCGGCTTGGGCTCGGTGCGCGTGTTCGAGCAGAGCTCGCTGGGCGTGATCGATCCCACCGGGGCCTACATCGGCGGCGCCAAGCGGCTCAACGTCAACGCAGAACTCTACGTGCCCGTTCCCGGTACGGGCAACGACAAGTCACTTCGCATTTTCGGGTTCATGGATGCGGGCAATGTCTGGCGCGATGGCGAGAAGGTTCGCGCAGAAGATCTGAGATCGTCGATCGGTGTCGGCCTGTCATGGATCTCCCCTGTCGGGCCATTGAAGATGAGCTGGGGGAAACCCTTGCGCAGCTTGCCCACGGATAGAATCCAGGAATTCCAGTTTCAGATCGGGACCGCGTTCTGATGATCCACCTCACTCGCACCGGGCTCATGGCCATCACGGCGGCGGCGGGGTTGCTGGCCGGAGCGGCCAACGCCCAGGAGCTGAAGATCGGTTACGTCAACAGCGAACGCGTGCTGCGCGAGGCCATACCCGCCAAGGCGGCGCAGACGAAGCTGGAGGGCGAGTTCGGCAAGCGCGAACGCGAGTTGACCGACCAGGCCGGGCGCCTGAAGGCCACCGCCGACCGGCTTGAGAAGGAAGCGCCGACGTTGAGCGAAGCCGAGCGCAGCCGGCGCCAACGAGAGTTGGTCGAGCAGGATCGCGATCTGCAGCGCAAGCGGCGCGAGTTCCAGGAAGACCTGAATCAGCGCAAGAACGAAGAGCTGGCTACCGTGGTCGAGCGGGCCAACCGCGTGATCAAGCAGATCTTCGATCAGGAGAAGTACGACCTGATCCTCCAAGAGGTGGTGTTCGCGGGCCCGAAAGTCGACATCACCGACAAGGTCATCAAGGCGCTCAACTCAGCGCCGCCGTCTCGCTGAGGCCGCGCACCTCGGCCGGTGCAGCGCGTGGCACACCGGTGAGCACCGTCCGCCTCGCCGACATCGTCGCCGCACTGGGCGGCGACCTGCACGGCAACCCCGACACACCTGTCGAACGCATCGCGCCGATCGACGACGCCGATGAGCGCTCGATTGCGTTCCTGGCGCACAGCCGCCATGCCGGCAAGCTGAGTTCGTCGCGCGCGGCCTGTGTGATCGTCGCACCGGCGCTCGAAGTCGAGGCGCGCAAGCGCGGCGCGACGCTGGTGTGCCCCGATCCCTACTTGTACTACGCGCGCCTCACGCAGTGGTGGAAGCGCCGTCACGAGCCCGCGCTCGACGCTGGCGTGCACCCCAGTGCCATCGTCGACACCTCGGCACGAATCGCCGCATCCGCGCACGTCGGTGCGCTGGCCTTCGTGGGCGCCGGCGCGCAGATCGGTGCCTCGGCGGTCATCGGTGCACAAGCGCACGTCGGCGTCCAGGCGCGCGTCGGCGAACACACCCGCCTGCATCCGCATGCGACTCTCGGCGACCGTTGCACGATCGGTGCGCGCGGCATCCTGCACAGCGGCGCGGTGATCGGCGCCGACGGTTTCGGCTTCGCACCGGTCGATGGCCGCTGGGAAAAGATCGAGCAGCTGGGCGCCGTGGTGATCGGCGACGACGTCGAGATCGGCGCCAACACCTGCATCGACCGCGGGGCGCTCGACGACACCGTGATCGAAGACGGCGTCAAGCTCGACAACCTGATCCAGGTGGCGCACAACGTGCGCATCGGTGCACACACGGCGATCGCGGCCAAGGTCGGCATCGCCGGGTCCACGCGCATCGGCCGGCATTGCGTGATCGGCGGCGCCGCTGGCCTCGTGGGGCACATTCAGATCGCCGACCATGTGCAGATCGACGCCGCCACGATCATCACGCGCTCGATTTCCAAGCCCGGTCGCTACAGCGGCGTCTTTCCGTTCGACGACAATGCGTCCTGGGAAAAGAACGCCGCCACCCTGCGGCAGCTGTACGCGCTGCGCGAGCGGCTGCGTGCGTTGGAGAAGAAGTCATGAGACATCGACGGGCCGATCACGGATGGCTCGCTTTCCCCCGGGGGGACGTCGCCGTCGGCGCCAAGGGGGTCAATTGAGCGTCTTGGACATCCATCAGATCCTCAAGCGACTGCCGCACCGCTACCCGCTCCTGCTGGTTGACCGGGTGCTCGAACTCGAGATCAACCATCGCATCAAGGCGTTGAAGAACGTGTCGATCAACGAGCCGTTCTTCGTTGGCCACTTTCCGCACCGCCCGGTGATGCCGGGCGTGCTGACGCTCGAGGCGCTGGCACAGGCAGCCGCGCTGCTGGCGTTCGAGTCGGCAGGTGCATCGGTCGCGCCCGACGCGATCGTCTATTTCGTCGGCATCGA
>DATKJN010000479.1:0-4630 GCA_035543655.1 Burkholderiaceae bacterium
GACAGCGAAGACGTGGTGGCACTGACCGGCCAGTACCACAACCTGGTGCGCATGTGGGCCGACACATGAAGACCACGATGGCGATCGACGGCGCCGCGGGCGGCACACAACGCCGGGCCTACTGGCTGAAGACGTTGCACCAGTGGCACTGGATCAGTTCGGCCATCGCGCTGGTGGGCATGCTGTTGTTCGCGATCACCGGCATCACGTTGAACCACGCGGCGCAGATCGAAGCCAAGCCCACGGTGCACACGCGCGACGGCGAGTTGCCGAAGGTGCTGCTCGCGGCACTCGCCGGCAACAAGGATGGCAACGCACCGTTGCCCGCGCCGGTCAAACAGTGGATCGAGCGCGAGTGGCGGCTCGAGCTGCCCGACACGCCGGCGGAGTGGTCGGCCGCCGAGGTGGCGGTGTCGATGCCGCGGCCGGGCGGCGACGCCTGGCTGCGCATCGAACGCGCCACCGGCGCGCTCGAATATGAACGCACCGACCGCGGCTGGATCTCCTACCTCAACGATCTGCACAAGGGCCGCCACACCGGCGCGGCCTGGAGCTGGTTCATCGACGCGTTCTCGCTGGCCTGCATCGTGTTCACCGTCACCGGCCTGGTGATCCTGAAGATGCATGCCGCCAATCGACGCAGCACTTGGCCAATGGTGGGCCTCGGCCTCGTGCTGCCGCTGCTGCTCGCGATCCTCTTCATTCACTGATTCCAGTCGGACCTCTGACATGCACTTGCGTTACTCGATGACGATCGGCGCCACGATGGCGGTGGTCTGGCCGGCCTACGCGGCCGACGTTCAGCTCAAGGTGGAGATCCCGCGCATCAGCGTGGCCGAGTACCACCGCCCGTACCTCGCGCTGTGGGTCGAGCGCGCCGCCGATCAAGGCGTGGCCGCCAACCTGCAGGTCTGGTACGACGTGAAGAAGCGCGACCACGGTGGCGCCAAGTGGCTGAAAGACATGCGCCAGTGGTGGCGCAAGACCGGCCGCGACCTGCAGTTGCCGGCCGATGGCGTCAGTGTCGCCACGCGCGCGCCCGGCGAGCACGTGGTGGCACTCGGCGGCGCCAAGGGCCTATCGACCTTGCCGGCGGGCTCGTACGAGCTGGTGGTGGAAGCCGCGCGCGAGAACGGCGGCCGCGAGGTGCTGCGGGTGCCGTTCGATTGGCCCGCCAAGGCGCAAACCGCACGGGCCCAGGGCGAGCACGAGCTCGGCGCCGTGGTGCTCGATGTCAAACCGTGATGGCTGCCAAGGAGCTCGCGATGCACGAAACCATGCGCAAGACCTCGATCCTCTCGATGCGCGACACCATGCTGGCCGGCGCGTTGGCCTTGGCCTGCGGCACGGCGCTGGCCCACCACACCTGGTTGGTCCCATCGGCCAGCGTGGTGGAAGGCAAGGAGCCGTGGGTGTCGCTCGACGCCGCCGTGTCGGAGAACCTGTTCGAGTTCGACACCACCGCGCTGCAGGTCGATGCGCTGACCGTCGTCGCGCCCGACGGCACTGCCGCCGCGGCCGACAGCCGGGTGGCCGGCCGCAAACGCACCAGCTTCGAGGTGCAGCTCAAGCAGATCGGCACGTACCGCTTCAGCGCGGTCAACGACAGCCACTTCGCCACCTACAAGGTCGGCGGCGAAGCCAAACGCTGGCGCGGCAGACTCGACGCGTTGGCGCGTGAAGTGCCGCCCGAGGCGCAGGAGCTGCAGGTCACGCACATGCAGAACCGCGTCGACACCTATGTCACCAACGACAAGGCGGGCTCCAATCGCTTCTCGGCGCTGGGCAATGGCCTGGAGCTGATCCCGACCACCCCGCCCACCGACCTCAGCGTGGGGGACACGTCGACGTTCCAGCTGCTGCTCGACGGCAAGCCGGTGGCCGATGCCGACGTGACGGTGCTGCGCGGCGGCAACCGCTACCGCTACAAGATGGGCGAGATCGCGCTCAAGACCAATGCACAAGGCCTGGTCAGCGTGAAGTGGCCCGACGCCGGACGCTACTGGCTTGGCGCCAGCCAGGGACCGCGCGGCGCCAACACCGGCGGCACGGCACAACAGCCAGCGCGCCGCACCAATTGCAGCACCACGGTCGAAGTGCTGCCCCAGTGATGGGCACGGCTTAGTCGGTGGTCGGCGGCGCGGCGCCCGCGGCCGTGCGCCGCGTCCTGGTGCCGCAGACCCTTGTGCCGCGCAGCGTGCCGCGCGAAGCCAACTTGCACACGCTGGCCGGCACGACGATGGGCACCACTTGGTCGGTGAAGCTGATCGCCGCCCGCGAGGCGCCGCTTGCCGCGATCGAGCGCGTGATCCACCGCGAACTCGACCGGGTGGTGTCGCAGATGAGCACCTGGGAGCCGACGTCGGATCTGGCGCGCTTCAACCGCGCGCCCGGCGGCAGTTGGCACACGATTCCCGAAGCGTTTGCCGAGGTGCTGGCGTGCGCGCTCGACCTGGCTCGCGACAGCGGCGGCGCATTCGATCCGTGCGCCGGTGTCGTGGTCGACGCCTGGGGCTTCGGGCCGCACGGCCGCTGGCGCGAGGCCGACTTCGTGCCACCCGACGCCGCTTGCATCGACGCAGCGCGCGCGCTCGGCAGTTGCGCACGCTTGCCCTTCGATCGCGCTCGGTGGCGCCTGCAGCAGCCCGGTGGCCTGCGGCTCGACTTGTCCGCCATCGCCAAGGGCCACGCGGTCGATCGCGTCACGGTCGCGCTGCAAGACGAGCTCGGCCTCGACAACCTGCTGGTCGAGGTCGGCGGCGAGTTGCGCGGCCAGGGCGCCAAGCCCGACGGCCAGCCCTGGTGGGTGCAACTCGCCTCGCCGCGCGACGACGGCACCGCCGGCACCTGGGTCGCGCTGCACGGCCTCAGCGTCGCCACCTCGGGCGACGACCAACGGGTGTTCGTGCGCAACGGCGTGCGCCATCCGCACACCATCGACCCGCGCAGTGGACGGCCGATCGGGCACGGCGTGTGCGCGGTCAGCGTGCTGCATGCGTCGTGCATGTGGGCCGACGCGCTGTCGACCGCATTGACCGTGCTCGGGCCGGTGGCTGGGCGAGCCTGGGCCGAAGCGCGCGGCATCGCCGCGTTGTGGACGACACGGCGCCGTGACGGCGGCTTCGACGAAACGATGACGAGCGCCTGCGCCGCGCTGGCGGATTGAGATGAGCGCGCTGACCTGGCTCGACCCGGCCGCGCAACGTGCGTTCGCCGCCGTGTGCGTGCTGCTGGCCTATGCGCTGTTGTGCGCGCACGCGTGGCGCGCCGAGCGGCGGCGTCGCGAACACGCGTCCGCTGCCCGCGACGCGCTGCACACGCCGACGCCGGAGCGGGCGCCGGTGCTGGTGGCCTATGCCAGCCAGACCGGCTTTGCCGAGCAGATCGCCTGGCAAAGCGCCGACCTGCTGCACAAGGCCGGGCTCGCGGTGCAGCTGCTGCCGGTGGCCGACCTGCGAGGCGCGCAGTTGCGCGACGCGCAGCGGGCGCTGTTCATCGTCAGCACCTACGGAGAAGGCGATGCACCCGACAACGGCGCCGCATTCGTCGACGGCTGCATGGCGCATGCGCTGCCGCTGCCGGGGCTGCAGCACGGCGTGTTGGCGCTCGGCGACCGCGCCTATGCCAACTTCTGCGGCTTCGGACGCCGGCTCGACGGTTGGCTGCGCACGCAAGGGTCGACGCCGTTGTTCGAACGCATCGACGTCGACAACGACGACACGCTGGCGCTGCGCGACTGGCTGCACCGCATCGGCCGCCTGGCCGGCACCAGCGACCTGCCGGAGTGGCAGGCGCCCGCGTTCGACGCCTGGCGTCTCGTCGCCCGCCGCGTGCTGAACCCGGGCAGCTGCGGCGCGCCGGTGTGCCTGCTCGACTTGCAGCCGCGGCCCGGTGTGCCGCTGCCCAGTTGGGAAGCCGGCGACCTGGTGCAGGTGCTTGCGCCGGGCGAACGCGACAAGCCGCGCGAATACACGATCGCATCGTTGCCCGCCGATGGGCGCATGCGGCTCATCGTGCGGCAGGAGCGGCGCGACGATGGCACGCTGGGGCTGGTGTCGGGCTGGCTGACCCGCGAGCTCGACCTCGGCGGCACGCTCGAGCTGCGCGTGCGCGCGCACGGCACGTTTCGCATCGGCGACAACGCCGCGCGGCCACTGATCCTGATCGGCAACGGCACCGGCTACGCCGGCCTGCGCAGCCACTTGCGCACGCGCGCCGCGGCCGCCGCTCGCGCGCCGTGCTGGCTGGTGTTCGGCGAGCGCCAATCGGCGCACGACCGCTACGCGCCCGACGAAATCGACGCTTGGCTGGCCAGCGGCGTGCTGGCCCACGCCGACATGGTGTTCTCGCGCGATCAGCCCGAGCGCCGCTACGTGCAGGACCGGCTGCGCGAACGGGCCGGTTTGCTGTGCCGCTGGGTCGACTACGGCGCCGCGATCTATGTGTGCGGCAGCCTCAAAGGCATGGCCGGCGGCGTGCACGACGCGCTCGCCGACGTGCTCGGCGCGGATCGGCTGTCGGCGCTGGCGGCGCAGCGGCGCTACCGGCGCGACGTGTACTGACGCCGGTTGCGCCTCAGCCGCGCTCGGGCGACACCAGCTCGGCCATCGCCAGGCTTTGCGCGTCGCCT
>DATKJN010000480.1:0-2839 GCA_035543655.1 Burkholderiaceae bacterium
CGGCGACTGTGGCACGCCGCTGTTCGCCACCGCGCCGGAAAATGCCACGCAGGTGGTCATCCGCACCGGCTGCCTCAAGCAGAAGGCGCAACTCGTGCCGCAGGCGCAGATCTGGCAGCGCTCCGCGCTGCCGTGGATCGCTAGCGTGCCGGGCTTGCCCGGGTCGGGCGACCAGCAGGCATTCGTTCCGCCACGCCCCGGCGTGCCGCATTGAAGCGGCATTGGACGCGTGTCGATCGAGCCGGGGTCACTGAAGCGATGCCCTACACCTTGTACGGAACCCGCGGCTCGGGATCGGCCGCGATCGAGGTCGCGCTGGCGGCGTGCAAGCAGCGCTTCGAGCGCGTCACGGCGTCGAGTTGGGAGCCGCAGTCGGCGCAGCGCGAGCTGACGCGTTTGAATCCGATGCGACAGATCCCGACCCTGGTGCTGCCCGACGGTTCGGTGCTCAGCGAGAGCGCTGCGATCCTGATCCACCTCGGCTTGGCGCACCCGGCCAGCGGCCTGCTGCCCAAGACCGCCGCCGCGCGGGCGCAGGCGATCCGGGGTCTGGTGTTCATCGCTGCCAATTGCTACTCGGCGATCGGCATCAGCGACTACCCCGAGCGCTGGACCACCGCCACGTCGAAGCCCGCGCACGACAAGGTGCGCCAGGGCGCGCGCCGACAGTTGCACCGCCACTGGGAGGTGTTTGCCGACACGTTCACCGGCGCGCCCTATCTGACGGGGCAAGCCCCGGGCGGATTGGATTTTCTGGCCGCCGTGGTGTCCAGGTGGGCGGGCACGAGGGCCCATCTGGCAAAGGCGCGGCCGCGATTCGCTGCCACCTTGCGCCGCATCGAGGCGCACGCGCTGGTGAAGCCGGTGTTCGCGGCGCATTGGCCCGCGTGAGGATGGCCGCGGTGCGCGTCTGTCGTGTCATCGGCGCGGTCGCGCTGGCGTGTTGCCTCGGCGCGGCCGCCGCGCAGCGGGCCGACCCGGCGTCCGACGCACCGGAGTCGCGCAGCCTGCCGACGCGGCCGCTGGTGCAAGCCGACACCTACGACGAAGCGCTGGCGCGCTGGCGCAGCGCCGACGACGTCAACGCCTGGATCGGCGCGCGTTTTCAGTACGACATGCGCCGCGCGCTGCAGCTGTCGGAGACGCAGCGCGAGCGCGGTGGCCGGCTGCCGATCCACGCGCCCGACGCGTTCTTCGCGCAGCCGCATGGCGTGTGCGTCGACCTGTCGCGCTTCGCGGTGGACACGCTGCGCCGCATCGATCCCGCGTCGAAACCGGTCTACCTGATGATCGAGTTCGATCCGGTGGCGATCCAGGGCCAGGTGTTGCGCCGCCATTGGGTCGCACGCTTCGAGCGCGACGGGCAGCTGTACTTTTTTGCCGACTCGAAGCGGCCCGGGCACATGGCCGGTCCGTACGCCGACACGGCTGCGTACATCAGCGACTATGCCGCCTACCGCGGACGCACGATCGTGGCGTTTCGCGACATGGAGTCCACCGACAAACAACGCCGCACGCTGGCGCTGAAACAACCGCGCGATCCAAAACCCTGAGGCTGCGCAGCCCTTTCGGCGGGAAGGCGTCACGCATCGCGGGCCTTGCGCGGCAGGGCCGCGAACTAAGATGCCGGGGCCGTATGCACGCGACCGCGCACACCGGATGAGCAACCCCCAATACACGGCCAGCTGCTTGTGCGGCGGCGTGCAACTCGCGCTCGACGCCGAACCGGGGCCGATCCATATCTGCCACTGCGTGATGTGCCGCAAGGCGCAGGGTGGCCCGTTCGCCACCAACGCCAAGATGCCCGCCGCCGCGCTCAATGTGACGCAGGGCGCCGAGCTGCTCGCCAACTACGAGTCGTCGCCGGGCCACCACCGCGTGTTCTGCAAGCACTGCGGCTCGCCGCTGTTCATGACCAACGCCGACGAACCCGACGTGGTGAACCTGCGCGTGGGCATCATCGATGGCCCGCTGCGCACGCGCCCGAGCTCGCACTACTACGTGGGCCAGATGGCCAACTGGTGGCGCATCGACGACCAGCTGCTGCGCTTCGAGACCGAGTAGCGCCGACGCGCCGGCGCACAATCGTGCCCCGGCCATTGCGCCGCATCGCACCAAGGACGATCCATGCTCGACCCGGCCGCGCTGCAGCAGCGCATCGATCCCCTGTTTCCCGGACTGATGGGTGTGAGGCTGCGCGAGCTCGCGCAGGACCGCGTGCTGGCCGAGCTGACCGTGCGGCCCGACCTGTGCACGACCGGCGGCATCCTGCATGGCGGCGCGGTGATGGCCTTCGCCGACACGCTCGGCGCCATCGGCACCGTGCTCAACCTCGCCGAGGGCAAACGCACCACCACCACCGATTCGAGCACCAAGTTCATTGCCGGCGCCAAGGTGAACACGGTGGTCATCGGCGAGAGCGTCGCGCTGCACCGCGGCCGCACGACGATGGTGTGGCAGACCTCGATCCGCAACACCGAGGGCAAGTTGTGCGCGGTGGTCACGCAGACCCAACTCGTGCTGGATGGCGCCTGATGGCCCCACCCCTGCACGTCGGTGTGGTCGGCCAGCGCGACCACCAGGCGGTCCTCGATGCGGCCGCCGCCCACCGATAGGGCGGTGGCATGAACGCCTGGCCAGCGCTGGCCGCCGCGCGCGCCCACGACACGGCGGCTCGGGTGCCGTTGGTCGTCAGCGACGCGGACGCGGTGATCGCGGTCGGTTGCGTTGCGCGAGCGCACTTGGCGGCGCTGCGACGCTGGCCGCAGTGGCTCGATGTGTCGCCGGATCGCGTCGCGCTGACGGCGCCCGCCGCTGCGCGTGCCGATGCGCTTGCCGC
>DATKJN010000481.1:0-4317 GCA_035543655.1 Burkholderiaceae bacterium
CTACCACGACGCCGGCAGCGGCCCGGTGGTGATCATGTTGCACGGCGGCGGGCCGGGCGCGAGTGGCTGGAGCAACTTCAATCGCAACATCGGGCCGTTCGTCGAGGGCGGCCATCGGGTGCTGCTGCTCGATTGCCCGGGATTCGGCCGCTCCGACCCGATCGTGGCCGACGTGCAGCGCGGCCTGTTCAACGCGCGCGCGGTCAAGGCTTTGATGGATCGACTCGACATTCAGAGGGCCAGTCTGGTCGGCAACTCGATGGGCGGCGCTTCGGCGATGAACTTCGCGCTCGAGCACCCCGAGCGGCTCGACAAGATGGTGCTGATGGGGCCGGGCGGGCTCGGCCCCAGCATCATGCAGCCGATGCCGCTGGAAGGCGTGCGCTGCATGTTCCAGCTGTACCGGGAGCCGACGTACGACAACTACCAGCGCATGCTGCAGGTGTTCGTGCACGACCCGGCGGCGATCACCGAGGAGCTGCGGCAGAGCCGCTGGCAGGCCATCCAGAGCAACCTGGTGCACCTGCAGAACTTCGGCGCCAGCATGGCCCGGGTGCCGCTATCGGCCTGGGATGTGTCGCCGCGTGCACCGGAAATGCAGGCGCCCACGCTGCTGGTGTGGGGGCGCGACGACCGCTTCGTGCCGCTCGACCATGCGCTCAAGCTGCTCTACACGCTGCCCGACGCGCGCCTGCACGTGCTGCCTCGCTGCGGCCATTGGGCGCAATGGGAGCAGGCGGAGGCGT
Source organism: Burkholderiaceae bacterium (assembly GCA_035543655.1). Classification (GTDB taxonomy): domain Bacteria; phylum Pseudomonadota; class Gammaproteobacteria; order Burkholderiales; family Burkholderiaceae_C; genus JAEUPI01. Next base: position 747 of record DATKJN010000481.1, read on the forward strand.
TCAACCGCTTGGTGATCGACTTCCTGCGCCACTGAAAAGGACAAGGCCCCGCAGGGCGGGGCCTTGTTGGATGCAGCGAAGCGACCTATTCGCGTTCGCCGCCGAAGATGCCGAGCAGTGCCAGCAGGCTCTGGAACACGTTGAACATGTCCAGGTAGATCGCCAGCGTGGCCGTCACGTAGTTGCTTTCGCCGCCGTCGATGACGCGCTTGATGTCGTACAGCATGAAGGCGGAGAACACGCCCAGGCAAACCACCAGCAGCGTCAGCATCAGCGCCGACGACTGCAGGAAGAAGTTCACCAGGAAGCCGACGAACACGATGATCGCGCCGACGAACAGGAACTTGCCCATGCCGGACAGGTCGCGCTTGATCACGCTGGCCAGAGTCGCCATCGCAAAGAACACGGCCGCAGTGCCACCGAATGCCGTCATCACCAGCGACGGACCGTTCTTGAAGCCCAGCACCATCGCCAACATGCGAGACAGCATCAGGCCCATGAAGAACGTGAACGCCAGCAGGAGGTAAACACCGGCCGACGAGTTCTTGGTCTTTTCGATGGCGTAGATCAGTCCGAACGATCCGGCCAGGAACACGATCAGGCTGATGCCGGGGCTCATCGCTTGCGCGATGCCGGTGCTCAGACCGACCCAGGCGCCGAGCACCGTGGGAAGCAACGACAGCGCGAGCAGCCAATAGGTGTTGCGCAGGACGCGGTTGCGATCGACGGCCAGCGCGCCGGATCCGGCGTAGCCGGGTGAGGTTTGCAGGCTTTGGTTCATGGATCCTCCGTGGATGGATGACGCGGCATTAAGACCCGCGAGCGCATTGTAAGTTCCGACGTCGGTTCCCGTTGCAACCGACCGCTCCAACCCGCAAGCGCGGGGAAAGTTGGCAGCCAATGCACCGAATCGGGCCTCAATTCGAGGCTATCGTGCGCGCCAGAGCTTGACAACCCGGTGCACCGCCATGAAAACCCGCCCCGCCTTGACGGCTGCCGATGCACGCGCGATCGCCGCTGCGGCCGAGGCAGAAGCTGCTCGCAACGGCTGGGCCGTGACGATCGCGGTGGTCGACGACGGCGGCCATCTGCTGTGGTTGCAGCGGCTCGACGGCGCCGCGCCGAGCACGGCACAGATCGCGCCGGCCAAGGCGCACGCGGCCGCGCTGGGCCGCCGTGAAAGCAAGACCTACGAAGACATGATCAACCAAGGCCGCACCGCCTACCTCAGCGTGCCGGCACTGCACGGCATGCTGGAAGGCGGCGTGCCGATCGTGGTGCAGGGCGAGTGCGTTGGGGCGGTCGGTGTGAGCGGCGTCAAGTCGAGCGAGGATGCGCAGGTCGCTCGCGCCGGCATCGCGGCCGTGGTCGGCTGAACGCGCCGCCCCGCGCACCACGTTTGAGGGCGGCAGTGACCCGTATAATTCGGCCGCTTCAGACCCACCCGCGCTGCCTAGCGAAACTCCGTCGACGGTTTCCCCTCGGACTCCGAGTCCCCACCGGGAGCGGAGCTGGGCGCGCGAACACCGGAGTTCCCTCTTGTTGCCCGTCCTGCCTCCAGCCCTTCTTGCGCTCGCGGACGGCACTCATTTCACGGGCCACTCGATCGGTGCCGCCGGCTCCACGGTGGGCGAAGTGGTCTTCAACACCGCACTGACCGGCTACCAGGAGATCCTCACCGATCCCAGCTACTGCCGGCAGATCGTCACGCTGACGTACCCGCACATCGGCAACACCGGCGTCAACGCCGAGGACGTGGAAGCCACGCGCGTGCATGCCGCCGGCCTGGTGATCAAAGACCTGCCGCTGCGGGCATCGAACTTCCGCCAGTCGGCCACGCTGTCGCAATACCTCCAGCGCGAGAACGTCGTGGCCATCGCCGGCATCGACACGCGTCGCCTGACGCGCACGTTGCGCACCCAGGGCGCGCAAAACGGCTGCATCACCACCTTTGCCGCCGGCACGCGGGTGGCAGCCAGCGACATCGCGTCGGCGGTGGAGCGCGCGCGCGCCGCGCCCAGCATGGCCGGCCTTGACCTGGCCAAAGTGGTGTCAGTGAACGAGCCGTACGGCTGGACCGACACCGAGTGGCAACTCGGCGCCGGCTACGGCCGGGCCGGCGCAAGCCGCTTCCATGTGGTGGCGTTCGACTATGGCGTCAAGCAAAACATCCTGCGCATGCTAGCCAGTCGCGGCTGCCGCGTGACCGTGGTGCCGGCGCGGACCAGCGCCGCCGACGCGCTGGCGCTCAAGCCGGACGGCATCTTTCTGAGCAACGGGCCGGGCGACCCCGGGCCTTGCGACTACGCGATCGAGTCGACGCGCGCGCTCATGGACAAGGGCCTGCCGACCTTCGGCATCTGCCTCGGCCATCAGATCCTCGCGCTGGCCTCGGGCGCCAAGACCTTCAAGATGAAGTTCGGCCACCACGGCGCCAACCACCCGGTGAAGGACCTCGACAGCGGGCGCGTGTCGATCACCAGCCAGAACCACGGATTTGCGGTCGACGAGAAGACCCTGCCGTCCACACTGCGTCCGACGCACGTGTCGCTGTTCGACGGCACGCTGCAAGGGCTGGCACGCACCGACCGACCGGCGTTCTGCTTTCAGGGCCATCCGGAGGCCTCACCGGGGCCGCACGACATCGGCTACCTGTTCGATCGCTTCGTTGCGCTGATGGAGAAACGCTGACATGCCGAAGCGCACCGACCTGAAGAGCATCCTGATCATCGGCGCCGGGCCGATCGTGATCGGCCAGGCCTGCGAGTTCGACTATTCCGGCGCGCAGGCGTGCAAGGCGCTGCGGCAGGAGGGCTACAAGGTCATCCTGGTCAACAGCAACCCGGCGACCATCATGACCGACCCGGAGATGGCCGATGTGACCTACATCGAGCCGATCACCTGGACCATGGTCGAGAAGATCATCGCCAAGGAAAAGCCCGACGCGATTCTGCCGACGATGGGCGGGCAGACTGCGCTGAACTGCGCGCTCGATCTGCACAAGCACGGCGTGCTGGCCAAGCACGGCGTCGAGATGATCGGCGCCAACGAGAAGGCGATCGAGAAGGCCGAGGATCGCCTGAAGTTCAAGGATGCGATGACCTCGATCGGCCTCGACTCGGCCAAGAGCGGCATTGCGCATTCGTGGGATGAGGCGCAGGGCGTGCAGAAGCACATCGCGACGCTGACCGGCGGGCCGGGATTCCCGGTGGTGATCCGCCCGAGCTTCACGCTCGGCGGCACTGGCGGCGGCATCGCCTACAACCCCGCGGAGTTCGAAGAGATCTGCAAGCGCGGACTCGACTTGTCGCCCACCAAGGAACTGCTGATCGAAGAGTCGCTGATCGGTTGGAAAGAGTTCGAGATGGAGGTGGTGCGCGACAAGGCAGACAACTGCATCATCGTCTGCTCGATCGAGAACCTGGATCCGATGGGCATCCACACCGGCGACTCGATCACCGTGGCGCCGGCGCAGACGCTGACCGACAAGGAGTACCAGCTGATGCGCAACGCGTCGATCGCGATCCTGCGCGAGATCGGCGTCGATACCGGCGGCTCCAACGTGCAGTTC
>DATKJN010000482.1:0-2738 GCA_035543655.1 Burkholderiaceae bacterium
ACCGGTGATTTTAGGTGGCGGCGCGGATCAGGTAGTTTCCGGCCTCGAAGCGCACCGGCCGCTCAGCCGCATCGAAGCTGACGCCGGCCGGATCCTCGCCGTTGCGCACCGCGTCGAGTTGGCGCTGCAGCACGCGGCGCAACATGGCGATGCCGCGGTCGCTGGTGGCCAGGTGCTCCTCGGAATGCCAGGCGATCGCGCCCTGGCTCACCTGCGCTTCGTAGTCCCCCGGAAAGTCGCGGTGCTCGGCCTCGGTGAGCTCTTCCCACAGTTTGCCGTTCAGCCGGGACCGCATCTTCACCAGATCGCCCTGGGCGCGGACGCGGCCGGCCACGTAGATGCGGAAATGCGTGTCGTCGATCGGCAGCACCCAGCCGATCGACTCCACGCGGCCGTACTGGCCGACTCGCGGGTTCGGGATCACACGCAGCGTGGGCAGCGCGGCTTCGCTGATGCGGCGCAGGGTGGAGCCGTCTGGCAGCTTGCGCAGCGACACGGTCTTCACGCCGAGCGGGGTCTCGTCCCAGGTGACGTCGGGCATCACCGACATCGCCTCGACGAATTGCGTGCCGCTGAAGCTGCCGTGCAGGATCACCACGTGGAACGGATCGACCAGGTTCTCATAGTGCTGCAGCCAGTTGCACGGGATGATCTTCGGCCCGCCGCCGCCGATGGAGTTGTCGTCGGCCTCGACGAACTCGCCGTCGTCGAGCACCTCGAGCGCGTCGTAGCGCGGCAGCACCGGCTTGCGGTCGGGTGGGCCGAGGTAGGCCCACACCATGCCGTAGAGCTCTTGCACCGGATACCAAGGCTGGCGGCGCCGGCTGCGGCTGGGCTCGCCGAGGTTCGGCTCGCAGGGCTGTTCCAGGCAATGGCCCTGCACGTCGAACAGCCAGCCGTGGTAGCAGCAGCGGATGCCGCGCTCCTCGACCTTGCCGTACACCAGCGACGCGCCGCGGTGCGTGCAATGCGGGTACACCAGACCCGGCCGGCCGTTGCTGTCACGGAACAGCACCAGGTCTTCGCCCAGCACGCGGATCAGCCGCGGTGTGGCGTTGGCATCGGCGGCCAGGCCGATCGGATGCCAGTAGCGGCGCAGCAGCTCGCCCATCGCCGTGCCGGCGCCCACCTCGGTCAGCTCGGACTTGTAGGCGGGCTTGGGGCGCCCGTAGGCGGTGCCGGTGTCGATCGTGATCGGAATGGTCTTCATCGTCATTCCGGCACCACGCCGGCCGCCTTGACCAGCGCAGCCCACGCCGGAAGCTGGCTCTTGATGTCGTTGGCGAACGCGTCGGGTGTGCTGCCCAGCGGTTCGAATCCCATGTCGAGCAGCTTGCTGCGCAGCTCGGGCGATTGCGTGGCTTCGCGCAGCGCCGCCGCCAACTTGTCGACCACCGGTGCCGGCGTGCGCGCCGGCGCGAAGAAGCCCAGCCAGCTGTCGAGCCCGAAGCCTTCGAAGCCTTGCTCGGTGAACGTGGGCACGCTGGCGATCGTGCCGACGCGGCGCGAGCCGATGATGCCCAGCACCTTGATCTTGCCGGCTTGCAGGTGCGTGCGCGCGGTGGCCGGATTGGCCCACGCGGTGTCGAGCACGCCGCCCAACATGTCCAGGTGCGCCGCCGCCTCGCCCTTGTAGGGCACGTGTTCCATCGGCGCGCCGGTTTGGCGTTTGAACAGCTCACCGAACAGGTGGGCCGCGGACCCGTTGCCCCAGGTGCCGTAAGTGACACGGCCCTTGCTCTTGGCCCAGGCGACGAACTCAGCCAGGTTGCTCGGCGGCACGTGCGCCGGCACCACGAACATCGGGCCGCCGGTGGCGATCTTGGTCAGCGGCTGGAAGTCGCGCACCGGGTCGTACGGGACCTTCTGCTGCAGCAGCGGCACCGTGGTGTGCGTCAGCGACAGCGTGAGCATCAGCGTGTAGCCGTCGGGCGGTGCCTTGGCGACGAAATCGGTTGCCACGATGCCGCTCGCGCCGGGCTTGGCGTCGACGATCACCGGCTGGTTCCAGCGCTGCTTCAGCGCCTCGGCGTAGACCCGCGCGATGTTGTCGATGGGCCCCCCGGCGGTGCCGAAAGGCACGATACGGATCGGCCTGTTCGGAAAGCTGTCGTCGGCCGAAACGGGGCCGGCACCAAGCACCAGCAACACGCTGCCGACGCGTCCCAGCGCGGCCCGGCGGTCGATGAAAGGCACTGCCACTTGCATCGCTAACCTCCGAGGCTTGCTCCGCTTGCATCGCGTGGCCACTTCGCAGTGGCAAGAGGCGTGATTTTATCGTCGTCGATCCACCCCCTTATCCGAGGCAAAGGCCGTTTGCCCCGCTGTGGTGCGCTATAGCATCGGAACACCCTGGAACGCTTACGACAGATGTGGGCCGATATGACCATGAAGACCGCAGTCCGAACCACCGTACGCAAGATCTCCTTCACCCATCTGATGACCGCCTCCGCTGCGCTGGCCATCGCCATGGTTGCACCCCGGGCGCACGCGGCATGGGAACCCAGCGCGCCGGTGGAACTGGTGGTGCCGGCGGGAACCGGCGGTGGCGCCGACCAGATGGCGCGCTTCATCCAGCAGATGGTCACCAAGCACAAGCTGATGACCCAGCCGCTCAACGTGGTGAACCGCTCGGGCAACTCCGGCGCCGAGGGCCTGCTCGAGGTCAAGGCGGCGCAGAACAACCCGCACAAGCTGATCATCACGCTGTCCAACCTGTTCACCACGCCGCTGGCCAC
>DATKJN010000483.1:0-2360 GCA_035543655.1 Burkholderiaceae bacterium
GGCTCTTGATGCGCAGGCCGTGCTCGCGCATCGCCTGCGCGTGGCGGCCGCGCGCGACGAACGAGACGTCTTCGCCCGCGGCGAGCAGCCGCGCACCGAAGTACCCGCCGATCCCGCCCGCACCGTAGAAGACGATGTGCATCACCGGTTCCTTTTTGCCAATGGGCCGCGCGACCTCGTCCGTCCCAGCGGCCGCCGCCAGGCCGCTTCGGGGGTGGGTCAGTATCTGTAGGTGTCGGCCTTGTACGGCCCCTGCTTCGGCACGCCGATGTAGTCGGCCTGCTCGTCGCTGAGCTCGGTCAGCATGGCGCCAAGCTTGGACAACTGCAGGCGCGCCACCTTCTCGTCGAGGTGCTTGGGCAACACGTAGACCTTGCCCTGCTCGTAATAGTCGCTGTGGGTGAAGAGCTCGATCTGCGCGATGGTCTGGTTGGCGAAGCTCGACGACATCACGTAGCTCGGGTGGCCGGTGCCGCAGCCCAGGTTGACCAGCCGGCCCTTGGCCAGCAGGATGATGCGCTTGCCGTCGGCGAAGATCACATGGTCGACCTGCGGCTTGATTTCTTCCCACTCGCACTTCTCGAGCCCGGCGACGTCGATCTCGTTGTCGAAGTGGCCGATGTTGCAGACGATCGCCTGGTCCTTCATCTTGGCCATGTGCGCGAAGGTGATGACGTCCTTGTTGCCGGTGGCGGTGACGAAGATGTCGGCCTTGTCGGCGGCGTAGTCCATCGTCACCACGCGGTAGCCTTCCATCGCCGCCTGCAGCGCGTTGATCGGGTCGATCTCGGTCACCCAGACCTGGGCGCTCAGCGCGCGCAGCGCCTGCGCGCTGCCCTTGCCGACGTCGCCGTAGCCGGCCACCAGCGCGATCTTGCCGGCCACCATCACGTCGGTGGCGCGCTTGATGCCGTCGACCAGGCTCTCGCGGCAGCCGTAGAGGTTGTCGAACTTGCTCTTGGTGACCGAGTCGTTGACGTTGATGGCGCGGAACATCAGCGTGCCCTTGGCGCTCATCTCCTTGAGCCGGTGCACGCCGGTGGTCGTTTCTTCGGTCACGCCGACGATCTGCGCGCTCTTGCGGCTGTACCACGTGGGGTCGGTCGCCAGCTTGGCCTTGATCGCGGCATACAGCTCACGCTCTTCCTCGCTGGTGGGCTTGCCGATCAGCGAGGCATCCTTCTCGGCGCGTTTGCCCAGGTGCATCAGCAGCGTGGCGTCGCCGCCGTCGTCGAGGATCATGTTCGGGCCTTCGCCGTCGGAGCCCTTGGCGCCGAACTCGAAGATGCGGTGCGTGTAGTCCCAGTAGTCCTTGAGCGACTCGCCCTTGTAGGCGAACACCGGCGTGCCGGCTTTCACCAGCGCGGCGGCGGCGTGGTCTTGCGTGCTGAAGATGTTGCACGAGGCCCAGCGCACGGTGGCGCCGAGCGCCTGCAGCGTCTCGACCAGCACCGCGGTCTGGATCGTCATGTGCAGGCTGCCGGTGATGCGTGCGCCCTTCAGCGGCTGCGCTTTCGCAAATTCGGCGCGGATCGCCATCAGCGCCGGCATCTCGCTTTCGGCGATGCGGATTTCCTTGCGGCCCCAGTCGGCGAGCGACAGGTCGGCCACGGCGTATTGGTCGGTGTGCAGGGGTTTCAACACGGCATTCATTCAGAGCTCCATCGAAATGAAACCCGCAAGCACCGTGTCGAGATGAACTCACCCGGACCGAGCCTGCGGGTGAGCGCCGTTGCGTGAAGAGGATCCAAGCCTGGGGTCGCGGCACTTGAGTGCCCGACCTTGCAACGCTCCTTGGAACCGCCGCAATGTTAGCAGCGTTCGATCGTCTGCGCGCCAGACGCGGCAGCCGTCGTGGCGGCCCCCGTGGACTTTGCGGGCTCGGCCGGGGTGGCCGCCGGCGGACGCGGCCGGCCCAGCAGGTAGCCCTGACCGGTGGCGACACCGAGGTCGCGCAGGGCACGCACCTGGTGCTCGTGCTCGATGCCTTCGGCGATCACGTCGAGCTTGAGCTCCTTGGCCAGCACGACCATGGTCCGGATCATGGCCGCACCGCTGCCGTCGGCCGACAGGTCGTTCACGAAGCAGCGATCGATCTTGATCACGTCGAATGGCAGGTGCTGCAGGCGCATCAGGTTGGAGTAGCCCACGCCGAAGTCGTCGACCATCAAGCGGATGCGTGCGGCGCGCAACTCGCCCAGCACGTTGGCCGCGTGTGAGGCGCTGAGCGCCGACTCGGTGATCTCGACGGCCAACTGCTCGGGCCGTGCGGTGGAGTCGATCAAGGCCTGGCGCAGGTCACCCACGAAGCCCGGTTCCTCGAACTGGCGCGTCGACACATTGACCGACACGTACTGGCC
>DATKJN010000484.1:0-2438 GCA_035543655.1 Burkholderiaceae bacterium
TGCTCGCCGCCATAGATCTCCGGCGTTTCCGACAGGATCGCGCTGCCACCGTGGCGCACCAGCCGATCGACAGCCGCACCGAGCGCGGGGTTGGCACTGATGCCGGAATAACCGTCGGAGCCACCGCATTGCAGCCCGACGGTGATGTGGCTTGCCGGTACCGGCTGGCGTTTCACGCGATTGGCTTCCTTCAGCATGCCCTTGATCAGGTGCACGCCTCGCGCCACCGTTTTGGCGGTGCCGCCGGTGTCCTGGATGCTGAAGGCCTGCAGGCGCGCGCCCTCGGCCAGGCCTTCTTGCGCCATCAGGCCCTGGATCTGGTTGGTCTCGCAGCCCAGGCCCACCACCAGCACGGCGGCGAAGTTGGCGTGCCTGGCGTAGCCGCCGAGCGTGCGCCGCAACACCAGCAGTTCTTCGCCGTCGCTAGCGGTGGCGCAGCCGGCGCCGTGCGTGAGCGCGACCACGCCATCGACATTCGGATAATCGGCCAGTGCTTCCGGATGGATGTCGCGACGAAATTGGTCTGCGATCGCGCGCGCCGCGGTCGCCGAGCAGTTCACGCTGGTGAGCACGCCGATGTAGTTGCGCGTGGCGATGCGCCCGTCGCCGCGCACGATGCCCATGAACGTGGCCGGCGGATTGACGAACGCGGTGGCGTGCACGCCGGCGCCGACGTCGTGTGCGCGCTCGAAGGTCGAGAACGCGAGGTTGTGCGTGTGCACGTGCTGGCCGGGCGCGATGCTTTGCGTCGCGAACCCGATGATCTGGTTGTAGCGGCGCACCGGCGCGCCCTTGGCAATCTCGCGCACCGCGATCTTGTGCCCGGGCGGGATCAGGCCCGACACCGTGATGCCTTCGCTGTCGACGCGTGTGCCGCCAAGCAACTGGCGGCGCGCGATCACCACGTCGTCGGCCGGGTGGATCCGGATGACAGCGCTCTCCGCGCCGGCCGCGACCGTGGTGCTCACGTCTTCTTCCCCCTACTGCAACGGTACTGCACTCTCAGGTACTGCACTGAAGACAAATGCTACTTCAGCTTTCGGGCCGATTCGCGCTTGGCCTTGGTCGCCGCCGTCTGATAGGCCTTCTCCGCTGCGCGCCGCAAAGCAATGGCCTTGGCCAATGCTCCTTTGTAGCGCGCCACGGTGTAGGTGTTCTCGGTGGCGATATAGACACTGCGCGTCGTGGGCTTCAGGCCAAAGCGCGGCAGCGTGACGCCAAAGCTGGCATCGCGCGTGTTGCGCCCGGGCCGTGTGCGCACGATCGGACCAGAGATGCCCACCGGCAGCTTCGAGCCCTTGTTCGACGCGATGTCGCGACGCAGGCCTGACGGTGCCGGCAATCTGGCGATGCGCTTGATCAATTCTGCGGTGGCCAGCTTCAAGGATGCGCGCGCCTTGCTGCCGTCGTTGCTGTGATCGGAGAACATCTTGCTCTTCCCATATCTCAGCTGCCAGCCGTGTGTGTGCTTCGAGTCGATGCGTTGAATGTGTTCTGGGACTCGAAAAGTTGCTCCCGTGAAGATCCGGACGACTCGTGTCTTCACGTCGTTGATACTCCTTCTTGAACATCAGTTGTCGATCAACTCCGGGTTCCAAGCGTGCACAGATTGTTGTTGCACCCCCAAGCCCTCGATGCCAAGACGCATGGTGTCGCCCGGCTTCAAGAACTGAGGTTGCGGCTTCAAGCCCATGCCCACGCCGGGCGGTGTGCCCGTCGCGATCAAGTCCCCCGGCTCCAGCGTCATGAAACGGCTGAGGTAACTCACCAGTTGCCTGACGCCGAATACCATCGTACGCGTATTTCCGTTCTGCATGCGACGTCCGTTGACCTCGCACCACATCGGCAAAGCCTGCGGATCGGGGATCTCATCGGTGGTCACGAGCCACGGTCCGACGGGGCCGAAGGTGTCGCAGCCTTTGCCCTTGTCCCATTGGCCGCCGCGTTCGAGTTGGTACTCGCGCTCCGACACGTCGTTGACCACGCAATAGCCGGCCACATGCTGCAGTGCATCGGCCTCCGACACGTAGCGGGCGCGTGTCCCGATCACCACGCCGAGCTCCACTTCCCAGTCCCCTTTAACGGAACCTTGAGGTAGAACAACCGCGTCGTTAGGGCCCACGCGCACACTGATGGGTTTCATGAAGAGGATCGGCTCCTTGGGAACCGGCATCCCGGCCTCGGCCGCGTGATCGACGTAGTTCAGGCCGATGCACAGGAACTTGCCGCATCCGCTCCACGGCGGTGCAATGCGACCGGGCTTGTCGACCACGGGCAACTTGTTGAGGTCGAGCGCACGCAGTTGCGCCAGCCCTTGCGCCGACAGCGTCTGCGCCGTGATGTCTGGGATCACGCCGGACAAGGCCCGCACCTGGCCTTGCGCATCGACCAATCCTGGTTTTTCGGCGCCCTTGGCTCCATAGCGCATCAGCTTCATC
>DATKJN010000485.1:0-11469 GCA_035543655.1 Burkholderiaceae bacterium
CCTGGCGTTCGAACACACCGGCATCGGTGCGATCGCACCGATGGCCGAGCTGTTCGGCGGCGATCGCGAGCCGGCGTGGTGGAACCTCGGCGTGCGCGCCAGCGTGGTGCGCGACACGCTGTACTTCGACGCGTCGTTCGGGCAGCAGATGAGCGCCGCCCGCGCACGCCTGACCACGCTCGGTTTCAAGGTGGTGTTCTGAGCAGGCGCGCCTACTTCTGCTTGCGCGCGATTGCCTTCGCCAGTTCGTTCTTGCGCATCGTCGAGCGGCCTTCGATGCCGAGCGCCTTGGCGCGTTGGTACAGCGCATCACGCGACTGGCCGAGCACGTCGACGCCGCCATAGGTAGGCTGGGTCGATTCGCGCGCCGCGCGGCCGCTCTTGGCCGCCTGCGGGTCAGACGGACCCTTGTGGTCCTTGGCTTCCCAGTGGTCGCCGACCTTCTCGTAGCTGTGCTTCAGCGATGAGTACGCGGTGCGCGACGCGCGTTCGCCCACGCCGTATTCCGATTCGGCGGCGGCCAGCGTTTTGGCATAGGTGCGCTGGGCCTTCTTCGGCGAGCGCTTGAGCGTGCCCGGGATCTTGATGTCGGAGGGTTTGACAGGCATGACCGTGCTCCTGCTTTCGGGGGTGCCCAGCGTTGCGGCAAGCCGGATGCCTTGGCGCCTCGCCCGTCAGCCGCGACTCTTCATCGGCATGAACTGACCCAGCCTCGGCTTCATGTGGTCGAAGCGCCAGCGCTCGAATGCGTAGAACGCCACCGACAGCACCGTGAAGGCCAGCAAGCCCGCCACCACGGCGGGCGTGCGCTCGGCGTGGAAGCCCTGCGCCAGCAGCAGCGCCACGCCGGCGCCGGCCAGCAGGTTGTTGGTGCAGGCGATCATCGTCGCCGACGTGCCGAGCAGCGCCATGAAACGCCCGAGCCCGAGCGACGGCTCGTGATCGGTCTCGGGCCAGCGCTGCAGGCGCGGCGCGAAGGCCTGCGCTGCCTCCGGCGACAGCGCGCGGTAGCGACTGTGGACGCGTGCGATCCCGGCCAGGTATTGCTGCGCCTCGAGCGCGGTGTCGATGAGGCGGATCACGGTGAACACGCCCAGCATGAACAAGGTCGGCAGCACGATCGACAGGAACGGCATCAGCGCCTCGGACGATGGCGCCAGAAAACCCACCGCCACCAGCGAACTCGACAGCGCCATCATGTACAGGGTGCTGCGCGCGCCGGCTTCCGACACGGTGGCGTTGATCGCGCTTTGCAGCACGAAGTGCTCGGTCGTCAACGCCGACAGCAGGCGCGGATCGGGATCGGCCACCTTGCATCAACCGATGGTGTCGACGAACGAGCCCGGGGGCGCCGGATGCGGCAGGTCCCAGCCGAAGTACACCTCGACCTCCACCACCTGGCGTCCCTGGAACAGGCAGACCTCGGTGTTGCGAAAACGCTTGCCGCCCTTGCGCCGGCCTTCGTACACGACGAAAACACGGCTGCCGCTTGGCGCCACCACGACGAAGTCGAAGCCTTCGATCGTGCTGCTGGTCGGCCAGCAGCGTTCGAAGTAGGTGGCGCGGTCGATGCGGTTGTCGCGCGGGCTGGTGAAGTGAAACGCGTCAGCCAGCAGCGGCTCGATGGCCGCTCGGTCCTGGTGGACATAGGCCTCGTACATCGCGCGCACGGTGGCCACGCGCGCCTGCTCTTCGCTCGAGTGAATCGTATTCAGCATGAGGATGGCCTGAACCCGGGTTGCAACTCCAATAGGTGGCAAAAGCAGTGCCGCGCGGAGCCGGTTGCACAGGAACGGCGATTGCTGTGCCCGACCATGGACAACCCTTCTCCCGTCGACGCATTGCGGCGCCATGCGCATCCGCTGCAAGGCAGCGCACGGGACCACGACCCGCTGCTGCGGCTGGTCGGCGATGCGCGCTACGTGCTGCTCGGCGAGGCATCGCACGGCACGCACGAGTTCTATGCCGAGCGCGCCGCGATCACGCGCCGGCTGATCGAGGAGCTCGACTTCGATGCGGTTGCCATCGAAGGCGACTGGCCCGACACGTACCGGCTCAATCGTTTCGTGCGCGGCGACGGCGACGACCGGGCGGCGGCCGCTGCGCTCACCGGCTACCGGCGCTTTCCCACCTGGATGTGGCGCAACACCGACATGGTGGCGTTCATCGACTGGCTGCGCGCGTTCAACTTGCAGCGCAGCGAGGACCGGCGTGTCGGCATCTACGGCCTCGATCTGTACAGCCTGCGCACGTCGATGGTGGAGGTGATGGACTACCTGGCGCGCACCGACCCGGCTGCTGCCGAACGCGCGCGCTCGCGTTATGCCTGCTTCGACCACTTCGACGGCGACACGCAGCGCTACAGCCTGCTGGCCGGACTCGACGTCACGGTCTCGTGCCGGCAGCAGGTGCTGGCGATGCTGGTCGACATGCGGCGGCACACCGCGAAACGCACGCACGATCCGTACGACGTGGAGGCGGCGTTCGATGCGTTGCAGAACGCGCGCCTGGTCAACAACGCCGAGGCCTACTACCGCTCCACCGTGTTCCGCAACGACGAGTCGTCGTGGAACCTGCGCGACCGTCACATGGCCGAGACGCTGGCCGAGATCGAACGCCACATCGGCCGCGACGGCCATCCACCCAAGATCGTGGTGTGGGCGCACAACTCGCACCTGGGCGACGCACGCGCCACCGAGATGGGCCAGCGGCGCGGCGAGCTCAGCCTCGGGCAGCTGGTGCGCCAGCGCCATGCCGAGCACTGCGTGCTGGTGGGCTTCACCACGCACGACGGCCACGTGATGGCCGCCAACGATTGGGACGGGCCGCACGAACGCAAGGCCGTGGTGCCGGCACGCGCCGACAGCTACGAGCGCCTGTTGCATGCCACCGGCCTGCCGAAGTTCATGCTGCCGATGCGCGATGCGGCCGCGGTGCAACAGGTGCTGATGGCGCCGCGCCGCGAGCGCGCGATCGGTGTGATCTACCGGCCCGACACCGAACTGCACAGCCACTACTTCCACGCCACCTTGCCGCGCCAGTTCGATGCGCTGATCCACATCGACAGCTCGAGCGCCGTGGTGCCGCTCGACGAGCGCGAAGAACCCGCGCTGCGCGAGGCCGCCGAGACCTATCCCACCGGCTTGTAGTCGGGCGGCGTGTCGAGCAGGAACACGCGCCCGGCCAGCGCCTGCTGCTCGGCGCGGCGCCTGGGCTGCCGCGCCAGCTGCGCGAAGGCGCGCGGGGTGAGCGTGCTGAACTCGCGAAACCCGCGGTTGAGGTGCGGCTGGTCGCAGTAGTGGTGGGCGCTGGCGGCGTCGGCCAGCGGCGCGCCGTCGATCACGGCCCGCGCCACGCGCTGGAACCGCACCAGGCGGGCGTAGGCCGCCGGCGACACGCCCAGCCAGGTGCGAAAGTCGCGTTCCAGCTGGCGCGTCGATACCGCCAGGCTTTGGCGCAGCGCTGCGCCGGCGAACGCGCCGTCTTCGCGCTGCAGCCACGCTGCGGCATCGGCCACGCGCGCCTGCGCCGGGCTCCAGCCAGCACGCTGGTGCAGGCGCGCCTCGATCCAGCGGCCGAAACGCTGTGCGCGCAGCAGCGGGTCCGCCGCGCCACGCAGCGCATCGCGCAAGGCGTCGACGGCCGGCCTGCCGCACAACGGCGCCAACGCGACGCGGCGCTCGCCGAGGCCGTGCAACGGCGCGCGCAGCAGCCGCATCGATGCGGCAGCACTCAGCAGGGCAAAGGTCAGCATGCCGCGCCGCTGCGAGCGAAACGGCACCGGGCCGGCGCGCAGCAGGCTCACGCGCAGGTCGAACTCACCGTCGGCATCGTCGCCCTGCAGCGTGAGCAGGAGCAGATCGATCGGCAGCACGAGCTGATCGCGGCCACCGTGCCCGGCGGACGGCGGCAACCAGCCCAACGCGGCCACGTCGCCGTGAAGCCACGGCCCGGGCAGTGCACCGATCGGTGCGGCAGCCATCCCCACGGGGGCTGGCGGGGCAAGGCTCGGGCTGGTGCGCATGGCATGGCCATCGTCGCACACCCCGGGCGCGATCAGGCCGTCGTCACCGCCATCGTCGCGCTTGCCTTGGCCACCAGCGTGCGCCCCGTGCCGTCGACGACAAACACCTCGGCTTCGGTGAACATCAGCAGGCGGCCGGGCTTGAGCACCGTGCCGTGGCACTCCAGCCGTTGACCGCGCGCGCCGCGCAGCAGGCTGAGCTTGAACTCGGCGGTCAGCACGAGCCGATCGGTCATCGCCTGCGCCGCCGCACCCATCGTGTGATCGGCCATCGTGCCGAGCACACCGGCATGCACCACGCCGCTGTGCTGCAGGTGGCGCGGCTGCACCGCCATGTGGGTGCACACGCGGCCGGGTTCGCATTCGAAGGGCTCGATGCCCAGGTCGGCCATGAAGGGCGCGCGGGCGAAGAACGCGCGCATCACGGCAAGGTCTGCATTCATCGGACCAGCGTCGCACGCCGGAGGGGGTGCCGTCTTGGATCGCAGCGACATCGCTGCGGGAGGCCACCGAGACGAGAAGTTCCGGCGCGCGGAATGGTCGCGGCCAGCGCGGCGTACACAGGTCCCGTTCCAACCCCGACAAAAGGAGACACCATGAAGAGCCGTTTCCCCTGGCTGCTGCTCGGCCTGGCCGCGGCCGCCGGCGCCGCGTTCGCCACCGGTCCGCGTTTCCTGAACGCCGACCTGAGCGGCGACGAAGAGGTGCCGGTGGTGTCCACCCCGGGCAAAGGCCAGCTTCGGCTGCTGGTCTACCCCGACGGCAACACCATCGGCTACGAACTCAGCTACTCCGGCTTGCAGGCCGACGTCACACAGGCGCACATCCATCTCGGCCAGCCGTCGGTCAACGGCGCCATCTCCGTGTTCCTGTGCACCAACATCAACAATGGACCGGCCGGCACGCAGGCCTGTCCGGCACGCAGCGGCACGATCAGCGGGCTGATCGACACGGCGTCGGTGATCGGCCCCGATGCGCAAGGCATCGCGCCGGGCCAGATCGACCGCCTGGTCGACGCCCTGCGCGAGCGGCTCACCTACGTGAACGTGCACACCACCCGTTCACCGGGCGGCGAGATCCGCGGGCAGATCGGCAACGGTCGCGGCGGCCATCACCACTGACGAACCGACACCGAGCCGGTGTTCAAGCGCGCTGCGCGCGCTTGAGCACCTCGACCAGATCGGCCAGGCGCGGTGGCTTGACGAGGTGGGCGTCGAAGCCCGCCTCGCGCGTGCGGTCGCGGTCCTTCTCCTGGCCCCAGCCGGTCAGCGCCACGATCAGCATGTGGCGCTCGTTGCCGGGTGCGCCCCCAGGCGGCGGATGCCCGCCGCCGCCCGCCGAGGGCGCTGGGTCGACTCGGGAGCGGCCCTTCGTTGCCTCCAGCGCGCGCAGCCGGCGCGCCGCCTCCACGCCGTCCATGTGCGGCATGCCGAGGTCGAGAAACGCGACGTCGGGGTGCTGTGCCTCGGCGCTGGCCACCGCTTGCGCGCCATCGAACGCGACATGCACGTGGTGGCCCTCGAACTCCAGCAGCGAGGCCAACGTCATCGCCGCGTCTTCGTTGTCGTCGGCGATCAGCACGTGCAGCGCGTTCGACTGCGGCACGATGTCGCCATGGCCGCTGTCCTGGATCGATGGCCACTGGCCGTCGACGCGCGGCAGCCGCACGGTGAACGTGCTGCCGTGGCCCGGCCCGTCGCTGTGCACCTCGACCGCGCCACCGTGCAGCGCCACCAGGCTGCGCACCAATGACAGCCCGATGCCCAAGCCGCCTTCCGACTGCTCCTGGTGGATGCGCACCTGGGAGAACAGGTCGAACACATGCGGCAGTGCCCAACCCGGGATGCCGATGCCGGTGTCGGTGATGCCGACCGTGGCCTGCTCGCCCTCGGCCTCCATGCGCACCTGGATGCGGCCGCCCCGCTGCGTGTACTTCAGCGCGTTGGACAGCAGGTTGAAGAACACCTGGGTCAGGCGCACGCGGTCGCCCTCCACGTACAGCTCGTGCCGGCTCGGCAACACCTCCAGGCGTTGCTCGCGCTGCTCCAGCGGCGCCTGCAGGCCTTCGATCGCCAACGCGATCACCTCGCTCAGCGCCACGCGCTCGCGCTGCAGTTCGATCTTGCCCATGCTGATGCGCGCCACGTCGAGCAGGTCGTCGACCAGCCGCACCATGTGGCCGAGCTGGCGGTCCATGATCTCCACCGTGCGCTGCAGCCGCGGGTTGTCGGCGCCGGCCAGCCGCACCAGGTGCAGCCCGTTGGCCAGCGGCGCCAGCGGGTTGCGCAGCTCGTGCGCCAGCGTGGCCAGGAACTCGTCCTTGTTGCGGTCGGCGTCGCGCAGCGCCCGGTCGACCCGCTTGGCCGCGGTGATGTCGATGACGAACTCGACGCACTCGGAGCCGGTGCCGCTGCCGCTCAGCCGCGTGGGCGCGAACAGACCCCAGAAACGCGAGCCGTCCTTGCGGATCAGCTCCTTCTCGTAGGGTGCCGTCTCGCCGCGCGTGGCGAGCTCCTCGGCCGCGCGCTGCGTGGCGGCCAGGTGCTCGGGCGGTGTCAGCGACTCCCAGTGCAGCGTGCTGCGCAGCGCGTCGATGCTGTAGCCGAGCATGCGTTCGAAAGCCGGATTGGCGTCGAGCATGCGCCCGTCGAGGCAGAAGAACAGCACCCCCACGGTGTCGATCGAAATCGCCTTGCGCAGGCGCAATTCCGACTGGCGCAGCGCCGCCTCGGTGCGCTTGCGCTCGGTGATGTCGTCGAAGAAGACCGTGAAGCGATCGCCGCCGTATGGCGACACCTTCAGATCGAACCAGCGCTTCAGCTGCGTCGACTCGCGTTCGAAGCGCCCGCCTTCGCCGCGGTCGACCACGTCGGCGTACACCTTCAGCCACTGCTGGTATTCGTCGGGCAGCAACTCGCTGGCTCGCCGCCCCACGACCTGCTCGCGCTTGGCGCCGCTCACGCGCTCCAACGCATGGTTGACCTCGAGCCAGCGGTAGTCCACCGCATGGCCGTCCGGGTCGCGCAGCAACTCGCACAGCGCAAAGCCTTCTTCCATCTTGGTGAACAGCGTGCGGTACTTCTCCTCGCTGGCCCGCAACGCGGCCTCGGCACGCGCGCGCTCCACCGCCTCCCAGGTGCGGCTGGCCACCGCCTCGGCCATCGCCACCTGCACCTGCAGATCCGGACGGGCTTCGCGGTAGTGCACGAACAACACCGCCATCAACCGGCCGGCCTTGATCAGCGGCACGTTCAGCGAGGCAGCCGACTGCCATTGCGCGTGCGCGCGCTTCTCGGCGTCGCCGAGCGTGGCATCGTGGGCCACGTCGGGCCGCACCACCGCGTGGCCTGCCAGCAGCGCGGGCTGCACGCTGGGGCCGTAGTCGTCGTAGCGGTAGCGCCCCTCGATGCCGGGCACACCGTCCACGAAGTGCCGGGTCACCAGGATCGTGCCGTCCCCTTGGTCCTCGGCATAGCCGACGCGGTTGGCCCCAAGCAAGCGTCCGAGCGCGTTGGCGGCCTCCAACTGGATCTCGACCGGGTCGGCCAGGTAGCGCAGCTTGTCGCTCAGGGTCAGCAAAAAGGCATGCAGCTTCGACGTATCGCTTGCAAGTTCTGGCATCAAAGGGGCATGCGGGGTCATTCGCGGTTGGGCATGGCTGCGCGGGCGGGAGTCGGCATCGGAGGCGGGGCGCAGGGCCATGGGGAACTGCTTGGCTCAAAGCAAGGGGCCCGCTGGACGCATGCCGGGCAGCGGGCGATCGCCCTCTTCGGGCATGTCGTATGCCCGCGGCATCCCGGCTGCACGGTTGTGCCGCCAGCTTTGCGTTGCCCACGGGCTGGGGGTCGAGATGCTGAAAACAACAACACACGGCGCTCCACGTGTCGAGGCGCCCGCGTCGGGCGAGCCAACCGAGTCATCCGGCTCCGAGGTCGCCCAGGCACAGGTGCTGCTCGTCGACGACCAGCCCGGCCGCCTGCTGGCCTACGAAGCCATGTTGCACGGACTGGGCGTCGGCTGCGTCAAGGCGTCGTCGGGCGCCAAAGCGCTCGAACGGGTGCTGGAGCAGCCGTTCGCGGTGATCCTGCTCGACGTGCACATGCCCGAGATGGACGGCTTCGAGGTGGCGCGACTGGTGCGCCAGCATCCCCGCTACGGCGCCACGCCGATCATCTTCGTGACCGCGGCGCACTCCGGCGAGCTCGATCTGCTGAAGGGCTACGAACTCGGCGCCATCGACTACCTGTCGATGCCGATGGCGCCGGAGGTGTTGCGCAGCAAGGTGGCTGTGCTGGTCGCGATGCAGCAGAAGCGCCAGGAGCTGGAGGCGCTGAACCGTGCACTCGAGGCTGCGCGGCGCCAGGTGGTGGCCGAACAGGAGCGGCGCGAACGCGCCCTGATCGAGGACGCGCCGGTGGGCGTGGCCCACACCGCGCCGGCCGGGGAGTTCGTCTACGCGAACAAGTCGTTCTGCGCGCTGCTCGGCTACGAGGCCCACGAACTGCTCGCGCGGACCTGGCAGAACAGCACGCACCCCGACGACCTGCAGGCCGAACTCGATGTCAGCCAGCGGGTGCTCGACGGCGCCTTGCCGCACTACACGCTGGACAAGCGGTTCCTGCACAAGAGCGGCGGCGAGGTCCGGGTGCACCTGTTCGGCAACTTCGTGCACGACGAACAAGGCCGGCCGGTGCAGCGGGTGCTGATCGCCAGCGGCATTCCCCCCGCCAAGGAGGAACCGAACGAGCTGAAGCAACTGAAGTCGGCGTTGCAGGACGCCGATCGGCGCCGGGACGAGTTTCTCGCGATGCTGGCGCACGAGCTGCGCAACCCGGTGGCGCCGATCCGCACCGCGGCCGAGGTGCTGGCCATGCTCCTCAACGGCGACGCGCGCAAGCGCGCGCTGGTCGACATCATCCAGCGCCAGTCGGGCACCTTGTCGCGCATCCTCGATGACCTGCTCGACGTGGCGCGCATCACGCAGGGCCGCATCGAACTGCAGCGCGAGGTGGTGTCGGTGGCGGCGTGCGTCGAGGCCGCGCTGCAGAGCACTGGCCCGCTGATGCGCGAGAAGGCGCACCGCATCGACGTGACGCCAGCGCCCGAGGCACTGCACGTGAGCGCCGATCGGGTGCGCCTCGAGCAGTGCGTGACCAACCTGCTGATCAACGCCGCCAAGTTCACGCCGCCGCGCGGCGAGATCCATCTGCAGATGCGCGCCGAAGGTGGCGACGCGGTGATCGAGGTGCGCGACAACGGCATGGGCATCGCGCCGGCCTTCCTGCCGCGCGTGTTCGATCTGTTCTCCCAGAGCGAACGCTCGATGGACCGCTCGCAAGGCGGCCTCGGACTCGGTTTGGCGATCTGCCGGCAGCTGATCGAGATGCACGGCGGCAGCGTCGGCTGCAGCAGCGCGGGCGAGACGCAAGGCACCACCGTCACGATCCGATTGCCGCGTGTGCGCGACACGCTGCAGGCCGCGCCGCCGGCGGCAACCCGGGCGCAGCGGCGGCGCGTGCTGGTGGTCGATGACAACCACGATGCCGCCGACACGCTCACGTTGTGGCTGGACGTGCACGGCCACACCACCCTCACCGTGTACAGCGCCGAGGCGGCACTGGAAGCGGTGGCGGGATTCGCGCCCAACGTGGTGCTGCTCGACCTGGGCCTGCCCGGCATGGACGGATTCGAAGTCGCCCGCCGCATCCGGCAGCAGCACCCCACGATGCGGCTGGTGGCGCTGAGCGGCTACGGCCAGGCGCGCGACCGCGCACGCAGCGCCGCCGCCGGCTTCGACGCCCACGCCGTCAAGCCGGTCGACATGGACGAACTCGACCGCCTGCTCGCGGGGTGACGGCGCGCGTCGCGCGTCAGGTCCGTCACGAACCGGGGCCCATCGTGGTCCCCATCCCCGAATCCGAGGATGGCCATGCGCACTGTGGCCGGGACAATTTGGTCCATGCGACACAAGCTGTACGTGTACGACTACGACAACGAGCCTGCCGACGAGCGGCCCACCGGCTTCGGTGAGACGAACTTCGGGCACTCCGGTGTGGCGGCGCTGTCGACAACTTCGGGCGCGTGGTTCATGAGCCAACAATCCACCTTCGACGAGCCGAGCCGCGCGGCACACCGCGTGCAGGCCTACCGCAAGCACAGCGCACGCCGCCATGCCGGCCTGATCGGCGTGCTGCTGCTGGCGCTCGCCGTCGTCGCGGCTGCGCTCGCGCTCGCGCGCTACTCCTGAAACGCCGCCAACCGGCGCTTTGAGCGTGGCTCAGCGCCTCGACGGCGTGTAAGGCTCGTCGATGTACAGATTGCCGATGTGAAAGTCATCGGCGTGCAGGCGCCCCAAGTGCGCCCGGCGCAAGACCCACGGGCCGATTGCCAGCCGCGCGATCGCCAACGCACCCCACGCCATCGCGCCCAACGCCAGCACGCTGATGGCCAGGTTCGGCACCGAGCTCCTACGGGCCAGCGCGCGTGGCTGCGGCGCCGGCGGCGTTCGCACCACCCCTTGATGCGGCACACGGGCTTGCTGCGGCTGCGGCGGAGAACTCGGTGCCACCACCACATCGGTCAAGGTCGGAACGGTCACGGGCATTCGCTGGGCACTCCGGGCTGATGGACGAAGACCCTGGGGCGGCAATCGCCGTGCCCCGGAACGCCTGGTTTCAATCGGCGTGGCGATATCGCAGCGACGGGCTGCCCATGAAGTCGATCGGCCCGGTGTTGCGTGCGCCGAGCCGCTCGGCCAGCGCGATCGAGCGGCGGTTGTCGGGCCGGATCAGGCTGATCACTTCGCACAGGCCTTGTTCGCGACGCCCGAAGTCGAGCGCCGCGCGCGACGCCTCGTGGGCATAACCCTGGCCCCAGGCGTCGCGCGCGAGCAGCCAGCCCAGTTCGCAGCCCGGCCAGCCCTCGGGGTTGAGAAAACCGGCGCGGCCGATCAGCACGCCGTCGCTGCGCCGCTGGATGGCCCACATGCCGCAACCGATCAACGCGAAGCTGCCGAGGAACAACGCCATGTGGCGCCAGGCGACGTCGCGCTCCACCGTGCCGCCGCTGCCGATGTGGCGCATCACCTCTTCGTCGGCGCACATCGCGGCATACGCGTCGAGGTCCCTCAGGCGGAAGGCGCGCAAGATCAGGCGCGGGGTCTCGACGGTGGGGACGTTGAACATGCCGTCGATTGTGCCGTCTGCGGCCGCGCGGCCTGCGGCAACGTCGTCAGTCCGCCGCGGCGGGATCTCACTTCGGCGACGCCGGCGCCGGCACCGTGCCGGCGTAGAACACCTCGCACGATTCGCCGCCGATCAACTCCGCGCCCTTCTTCAGCAACTGCACCGCGGGTGCGGTCAGGGCTTCGATGGCGTTGAGTTTCTCGACCTCCGGCTTGTGCAACGTGCCCTTCACCTGCTGCTGCACCTTGGCGCAGCCCTTGG
>DATKJN010000486.1:0-3098 GCA_035543655.1 Burkholderiaceae bacterium
TGGGATGTTCGCGCAGCCTCACCGGTCCGCAGGAGTGGCGCCCCGTGAGGGCAGCCTTCGTGGACTGAATTGGTGCTCGAGGTAGGCGTGCAACTTGAGGAACTCGCCCGCGCCGGCATCGGCGTCGTCGTAGGCGGCCACCGTGCGCAGTCGGACCGCCCCGCCGAGTTTTTCGGCCAACCGTTTCTCGTCGATCGGCAGGCGCGAGGTGGGCGCGATCTGAAGCTGCAGCGATCCCTTGCGCAGCGTGTTGACGGCGAGGATGCCGGCCAAGACGAGGAACAAGGCAAGCAAGAGCAGAAGAAGGCGTTTGAACAGCATGGTCGCTGGCATACGCGGGCCATGCGAAGGCGGATGCAGATGTCACGCAACGCCCCGTGGCGCTAACCCCCAAACCCGTCGGCCACGCGGACATCGATCAGGTTCGGCGCCCCGCTGGCAAAGCCTTCGCGCAGCGCCGGCGCGATGTCGCGTGGATCGGTGACCCGTGTCGACTTCAGTCCGAGCGACCTTCCCAAGGCCACGAAGTCGATGTCCGGCTCGCGGATGTCCATGCCGGTGAACGTGTCGGTCTTGCGCATGGCGACCAGCCGCTCCTTGATGATGCGGTAGCCGCGGTTGTTGGCGATCACGTAGGTGATGGGCAGCTTCTCGTGTGCCGCTGTCCACAGACCCTGGATGCCATACATCGCGCTGCCGTCGCCGACGATGGCTGCCACCGGCCGGCCCGGCAGCGCGAGGCCGATGCCCACCGCGCCCGGCACCGCGAAGCCGAGGCCACCGCTGGCCAGGCCGTAGTACGACCGCGTGTCGCGCATCGACAGCAACTTGGGCAGACTGGCGGTGCTGACAAGGCCCTCATCGACGACCACCGCATCGGCGGGCAACGCCTCGGCGACGCGCAGCATCAGATGCTGAGGATCGATCGGCGAGGTGTCCGCCGCGCGCATCGCCTCCACGCGCAGCCGCTCGCGCTGCGCGCACCAGTTGCTCTCTTTCAGTTCGGCGAGCCTCGGGTTGGCGCGCGGAAGATCCTTGAGCAACGGCAGCAGCGCCCTCAGCGTCTCCTTCACGTTGGCGTGCACCGCGAGGTCGGTGCGGTAGTTCTTGCCCAGCTCGTGCGCACGCTCCGACACGTGAATCACCGGCAGGCCATCGGGCAGCGGCTCCACCGGGCTGTACACCGACATGCGCAACAGGTCGGCGCCGAGGCAGATGAGCAGGTCGTGGGGCTCGAGCAGCGCACGCACCTGTTTCTGCTGGCGCGACAGCATGCCCATGTAGGCCGGGTGCTCGCTGGGGAAGGCGGCCGAGTAGGGAATGGAGTCGCCGTACACCGGTGCGCCGAGCCGCTCGGCGAGCTCGGCGGCCTCGGCGAACGCATCGTGCCGCGCCAGCTCGAGGCCAGCGAGGATCACCGGCTTTCTTGCGCGGAGTACAAGCTCAGCGCAGCGCGACAGCGTCTCGTCGCTGGGCCTGGACGACGAGAGCACGCGGACCGGACGCCCCAGGTCCATCTCGAGTGCCTCGTCGAGCACGTCGCCGGGCAGGCTGAGGAACACCGGCCCGGTCGGTGGCGTGAGCGCGATCTTGGCCGCGCGGTGCAGGATCCGCGGCAGGTCGGCCGCGCGCGTGACCTCGACCGCCCATTTCACGAGCGGCTGCGCCACCGGCACGAGCGGCTCGTAGAGCAGGGGTTCGAGCAACCCATGGCCCTGCTCCTGCTGCCCCGCGGTGAGGATCACCGGTGAGCCGGAGAACTTGGCGTTGTAGAGCGCGCCCATCGCGTTGCCGAGGCCCGGCATCACGTGCACGTTGGCGGCGGCGAGCCGATGCGAGGCGCGGCAGTAGCCATCGGCCATGCCCAGCACGATCGACTCCTGCAGCCCGAGCACGAACTTGAGCTGCGGAAAATCCGGCACCACCTCCATGATCGGCAGCTCGGTCGTGCCGGGGTTGCCGAACAGGTGCGTGACACCCTCGTCGACGAGGAGCTGCAGGAACGCGCTGCGTCCGCTGGTGCGAGGCAAGTGAGACATCCGGTCGGCTGCGACGGCGCGATGATGGCACGAGCCCGCGCGCACTCAGGGCAGCCCGGCGTGGCGGCCGGTGCGTCACCGCTTGCGCTTCACCAGCCGCGGGCCTTCCTTTTGCAGCTTGACCGCCACGGCGGCATGCAGCTCGCGCGGCGTGAGCCGTTCGAGCTCGGCCGGCACCTCGAGCAAAGCCGTGCGCTGCCCGCGAGCGGGGCGGAACTCCAGCCGCGGCGCATTGGTTTCACCGGCGGCGTGGAAGAGGGCGTGCACCTTGCCGCGCACGTCGAACAGGACTTGTACGTCCATGGCGCCTCCTAGAACGTGTCGACTTGCGAAGCGAGCACCTGGATCCGCGCCACCACGGGCGCGCCCGACTGGCCCTTGCCGCGCAGCGTGACCAGATTCGCCGTCGAGGCCGGGCTCGAGAGGGTCCACGACGACCCTTCCGACTGGATGGTGACGCTCTGCGCGGTGTCGTCATCGCCCGCCGACACGACACCGGCCCAGACACGGCTCCAGCGGAAGGAGCTGATGTTCGACCCCCAAGTGACACTGAACGAGATGGGTACACCG
This sequence comes from Burkholderiaceae bacterium, assembly GCA_035543655.1. GTDB lineage: Bacteria > Pseudomonadota > Gammaproteobacteria > Burkholderiales > Burkholderiaceae_C > JAEUPI01. Next base: position 2,610 of record DATKJN010000486.1, read on the forward strand.
GACGCCATGCTCAAGGTGCCCGCCGATGCGATCACCACTTCGGTCGTGAATGCGGCCATGATGGATCTCCCGGAGTGAAGTGCCGCAATCATGCGCGCATCGAGGCCTTCGACCGGCGGTGCACCGGGCCGTGCAGGCTCAGGCCTCGCGGCCGAACTCGGGTCCGTCGAGTTGGCGCACCTCGCACTCGATGTCCCAATCGTCGCCGTGCACCTTCAGGAAGCGCCGCGTCAGCTCGATGGCTTCATCCTTCGATGCGGCCTCGAGGATCGCGTAGCCGCCGATCACTTCCTTGGTCTCGATGAACGGCCCGTCGATCACCGACAGCTTGCCGCCGCGCAGCCTCATGCGCACGCCTTCCGAAGTCGGCCGCAGCCCGGCGGTGCTCACCAGCTGACCGGTGCGGGTCAACTCCTCGATCAGCTGGCCCATGTCGCTCATCAGCTGCTCGCTGGGCACCTGGCCGGTGTTCTCCTCGATGCGGATCAT
>DATKJN010000487.1:0-2571 GCA_035543655.1 Burkholderiaceae bacterium
GCGGCGTCGTTCGGGCTGCGATTGGCACGCGGCTTGTGCCGCACGCCGCGCACCCAGGGCCACGAGGCGTGGCGCTCGAGCTGCGCTTCGTTGTCGGGCCGGTGCAGCCAGGCCTGCGCGATCGCCACCGTCGGCAGCCCATGGTCACGGCGCAGCGTGTCGACGTAGCGCATCTCGCCATCGGCGTCGTCGGGGTCCCATTCGGTCTCGATGTACACGGAGTGAGACACCTCGAACGGCTGCGCATCCGCGCGGTAGTGCTCGGGCAGATAGGGCCGGCGCAGCGCGCGGTAGTCACCGTAGCGGAACGTGATCGGCGGCTCGTCGTTCAGCCACGGATGGCGGTTGCGCGTGGGGTCCCAGAAGTGCTGGTGCGCGTCGACGAGGGGGAAGTCGAGGCTCATCGCGCGCGTGCGTCGTCATTCGGCCTTGATGTTGGCCGCCTTCACCAGCTTGCCGTAGCGATCGAACTCGCTGCGGTTGAGCTCGGCGAACTGCTCGAGGTTGAGCGTGCTCGCCTCGCCGGCCAAGCCACGCAGGCGCTCCTGCACGTCGGGCAGTTTGAGCGCGCGCTGCAATTCGGCATGCAGCTTGTCGATCACCGGCTTGGGCGTGCCGCCGGTGGCGTACAGGCCGTACCAGGTGGTGATGCCCACGCTCGGAAAGCCCGCCTCCTGCATGGTCGGCACGTCGGGCAGTTGCGACGAGCGCGTGGCCGTGGTCACCGCCAGCGCACGCAGCTTGCCGCCCTTGATCTGACCCATCGCCGACGACGTGGTGTCGATCATGAACTGCACCTGGCCACCGATGATGTCGATGTGCGCCGCACTGCTGCCTTTGTACGGCACGTGCTTCGCTTGTGTGCCGGCGGCGAGGTTGAGCGCCTCACCGGCGATGTGCTGCGTGCTGCCGACGCCGGACGAGCCGTAGTTGTAGCCGTCGGGCTTGGCCTTCATCGCGGCAACGAACTCCGCCACGGTCTTGGCGCTCTCTTGCGGGCCGACCAGCAGCACCTGCGGCACCGTGACCACCAGGCCGACCGGCGCCAGATCCTTCAGCGGATCGAAGCTGAGCTTGAGCATGTGCGGCGCGATCGCCTGGCCGGTGTTGGTGGCCAGCAGCAGCGTGTGGCCGTCGGGGGCTGATTTCGCGGCTTCGGCGGCGGCCAAGGTGTTGGCGGCACCGGGCTTGTTGTCGACGATGAAGCTCTGTTTCATCGACTCGTTGAACTTCTCGGCTAACAAGCGCGCCAGGATGTCGGTGCCGCCGCCGGCGGTGGCGCCCACCAGGATGCGCACCGGCTTGTTCGGGTAGGCCTGCGCCGCCGCGACACCGGGCAGGGCCGCCAGCGCGAGCGCGGCCACGATCGAGCCCACGCACCGCCGTTGCATCGTCATGGGTTTCACCGCCTACTGCAGGCGCGCCGACGCCATGCGGCACGCGAGTTGGAACGCCTGTTTCATCGCGCCGGGGTTGGCCTTGCCCTGGCCCGCGATGTCGAATGCGGTGCCGTGCGCCGGCGTGGTGATCGCGACCGGCAGGCCGCCTTGCACCGTGACGCCGCGCCAGAAGCCCATCAGCTTCATCGCGATCTGGCCCTGGTCGTGGTACATCGTGACCACGCCGTCGTATTGGCGCTGCTCGCCCTGCACTCTGAGAAAGATGGTGTCGGCGGCGAACGGCCCTTGCACGGGGATGCCGCGCGCACGCGCCGCCTCCACCGCCGGGCCGATCACGTCGATCTCTTCGCGGCCGAACGAACCGTTGTCGCCGTTGTGCGGATTGAGGCCGCACACCGCGAGCCGTGGCTGGGTGATGCCGGCGCCGACCATGGCCTTGGCAATCAGCTCGATCCCGCGTGTGACGCCGTCGACCGTGATCTGCGCGGCCACTTCGCGCAGCGCGATGTGCGACGTGACGCGCGAGGTCCAAAGGCCGTCGAGCACGTTGAATTCGCACACCGGGCCATCGAAGCGCAACTGCTCGGCGAACCAGTGCAGCTCGTCGCTGGTCTTCATGCCGGCGAGGTGCAGCGAGTGTTTGTTCAGCGGCGCGAACAACATCGCATCGGCCACCCCGCGCCGCACCGCCTGCAGTCCGAGCGCCAGCGTGTCGAGGCTGTAGCGGCCGCCCTCGGCTGTGCTGACGCCGCGCTGGAACGCACCTCGCGTGTCGCCGCGGTAGTCGATCAGCAGCGGCGTGTGCGCGGGTGCGCGAGCGAAATCCACTTCGTCGAGACCCGTCACGCGCTGCACCGGCGTGTGCTGGCCGGCGAGGTGCATGCCCCGCTCGAGCTCACCGGCGTCGGCCAGCAGCACGATGTCGGCTTGCGTGCAGGTGGCCGGGTCGGCCAGCAGGCGACCGATCAGTTCGGGCCCGATGCCCGCAGGGTCGCCCAGCACGGTGACGATGCGGGGTTTGCGCTGGTTCATGGGCGGTGGTGCCGAGCAATGCGCGCCAACGGGCACGCGGCAACGCAACGTACCATGCCCGCGCTTTTCGCTCGACGGTGTTGTTGCTAATGGCGCGCATGGCTCCGCGAGTGCGTGCGGCAGCGATGTTGCGCTGCAC
>DATKJN010000488.1:0-2069 GCA_035543655.1 Burkholderiaceae bacterium
GTAGGTGAACCGTGCCTGCGAGCACATCACGGCCGGATAGAACTGGTAACCCACGATCTCGCCGGCGGCGTCGACCACCATGTCGCACACCATGCAAAGGCGATCGACCTCCGGGTTCAGCGAACACAGGCCGTTGGACAATTTCTCCGGCAACATCGGGATCACGCGTCGCGGGAAGTACACCGACGTGGCGCGCTCGTAGGCGTCGTCGTCGATCGCCTCGCCGGGCTTCACGTAGTGGCTGACGTCGGCGATCGCGACCAGCAGGCGCCAGCCGGCGCCTGCGCTCTTGCCCTTGCCGAGCTTGGTTGGCTCGCAATACACCGCGTCGTCGAAGTCGCGCGCGTCCTCGCCGTCGATCGTGACCAGAGGCACGTCGGTGAGGTCGATGCGGTGCCGGCGGTCGACGGGCCGCACTTGCTCCGGCAGCGCCGCAGCCTGCGCCATCGACTCCGGCGAGAAGCGATGCGGCACCTCGTACTTGCGCACCGCGATCTCGATCTCCATGCCGGGATCGTCGATCTCTCCCAACACCTCGACCACGCGGCCGACCGGCTGCGAGAACATCGATGGCGGCTCGGTCAGCTCCACTGCGACCACCTGGCCGACCGTGGCGCTGGCGGTGGCGTTCTTGGGGATCAGCACGTCCTGGCCATAGCGCCGGTCTTCCGGCGCCACCAGCCACATGCCGTTCTCGTGCAGCAGCCGGCCGATGATCGACGTCTTGCGCCGCTCGATGATGTCGAGCACCCGCCCCTCGGGCCGGCCCTTGCGGTCGTAACGCACCACGCGCACGCGAACCCGGTCGCGGTGCAGCACAGAGTGCATCTCTTGCTGCGACAGGTAGATGTCGCTTTCACCGTCGTCGCGCTGGACAAATCCGTGTCCATCGCGGTGGCCGACCACGGTGCCGACCACCTCGCTCATCAGCGCGCCGGCAAGCGGCGCGCTCGGGGTTTCTTTGATTGCCTTGATGCTAAAATCCTCGGTTCCTGAAATGCCCAGGTGGCGGAATTGGTAGACGCACTAGTTTCAGGTACTAGCGCTTAACGGCGTGGGGGTTCGAGTCCCTTCCTGGGCACCATCGGCGCAGGCGGCTAGCGCCGTGAATCAGGGACAGGGTTCGTGCCAGCGAACCCGCTTTCGTTTCCACGTTAGACAGCGAACTTCTTCGCCAGCCCTTCGGGTCGCAGATTGTCGTACTCCTCGAAAGGCTGATGGATCCACGGGCTCGTGGGCAGCTTTTCAACGAAGTAGTCCGGCGTGTAGCTCGACACACCCTTGACCCAGATCACCGCCGAGCGCAGCTCGCTGATCGACGGCATGCCGCGCAGGCGATCGACCACCGCGCGCAGCGTGATGCCGGAATCGGAGAGGTCATCGACCAGCAGCACGCGGCCGGCGAGCTCGCCCTTGGGCATGGTGATGTACTTGGCCATGTCGAGCCGCCCCTGGATCGTGCCGGCCTCGGCGCGGTACGAGCTGGTGGACATGATCGCCAATGGCAGGTCGAACACGCGCGACAGCACGTCGCCCGGGCGCATGCCGCCGCGCGCCAGACACAGGATCTGATCGAACTGCCACTTCGAAGCGGCCACCTTCAGCGCCAGGCGCTCGATCAGCAGGTGGTACTCGTCCCAAGACACGTACAGGTGCTTGCCGTCGTCGGTGAGCATGTCTGACAGGTCTCCTCGTTGGTTTGGCGCCGGCCTTCAATCGCGGAACGGATGTCGCAGCACGATGGTGTGCTCGCGGTCGGGACCGGTGGACACCATGTCGATCGGCGCATCGATCAGTGCACGCACACGCTCGAGGTACTTCTGAGCGGACACGGGCAGTTGCTCCCAGCGTGTGTGTCCGGCGGTGGATTCGCGCCAGCCGGGCAAGGTTTCGTAAATCGGCTGGCAGGCGGCGATCTCGTCGGCGTCGAGCGGCAGGATCTCGAGCGTGCGACCCTGATAGGTGTAGCCCACACAGACTTTCACTTCGGACAGCCCGTCGAGCACGTCGAGCTTGGTGATGCACAAGCCTGACACGCCGTTGATCAGCATCGCGCGGCGCAGCGCAGC
>DATKJN010000489.1:0-3926 GCA_035543655.1 Burkholderiaceae bacterium
GCATCGAGCGTGCTGGTGAAGTTGCGCGCCTGCGCGACGAACCAGTCGCGCTGCAGCACGCTGTTGTACAGCGCCGCATAGGTGTGGGCGGTGCTCGCGTAGGCGCCGACGTGGGCCTCGGCTGCCTTCGCGCGATCGGGCTGGTTGCGGTTGTTCTCGAGCAGCGCGTAGTAGTTGCCGGGCGACAAGGTGACGCTGCGGCCGTCGGACAGCGTGACGGTGGGGAACTTCACGTCCGATGTGCTCAGCTCGCCATAGGTCTCGCGCGGCGTGTCGCCGAAGCGGCCGGCGAGCGACAGCAGCCGCTCGCCCTTCTCGTCGAGCGTGTGCGCGGCCCGCCGATAGGCATCGAGGATCGGAAAGCGATACGGCGTCAGCGCCGGCGTCTGCTCGAGCCAGCGCTGCATCGTGGCCTTGGGCACCGTCAACAGTTCCGGCGTGAACCACGCGGTGGCGGTGTCGAACTTGGAAAACAACGCCGTCACGCGCTGAAAGCGCCCCGCCACGGCCTGGTCGCGCGTGTCGACGTCGCGCTGCAGTTGCGGGTAGCGGTACAGCCGGTACTGCAGCTTGCCGATCTCGTCGAACGCGACGTAGGCCTTCAACACCGCGGCCGGGCCTTTCTTCAGCGAGCCCTTGAGCGCCGCGAACGCGGCGATCTTGGCTTCCATCTCGCGCATGCCGCCTTCCCAGGCCTCCCAGTTCGGATAGATCGGGTTGAAGTCCCAGCGGAACTCCGCAGGGATGTCGGCGCGGTTGCGTGGCGCATTGGCCGCTGGCGAAGGCGTCTGGGCGACGGCGGAGAAGGTCAGCACAGCCGTGAGTGCGATCACGGAACCGGCAAGGCGGGCATTCATGAGAGTCATTGTGTCAGCCGTTCATTTGTCCGCACTGTGCGGCAGGTTGAGCAGCATGCGAACCGCGCCGAACGCCAACAGCAGTCCGGCCACGACGGCGAGCAACCCGGCCACCTGCAGCGCCGTGGGGATTTCGTCCAACACCGGGATCGCGAGCAGCGACGCGGCGCCGGGCACCATCGCGCCGAAGAACGACGCCCGCCCCGGCCCGAGCAGCAGCGCGGCCCGGCTGTAGGCCAGCACCGCAACCAGGCCGGCACCCAGGCCGTGCGCCACCGCCTGCAGCGTGACGAAACCCGGCGCGGCCGCGAGCAGCGCGCCCGGGTCGGCGAGTGCCGCATACAACGGCGCGAACATGGCGAACGCCAACACCACCGCGACACCGGTGACCCGCACCGGGTCGACCAGCCAGCGCCGCGACAGCGCACCGAACAGGCCGAAGCTCGCACCGGCGGCGGCGAACAGCACGTCGCCCAGCAAGACCGAGCCGCCTTCGCCATGCAACAGCGCGTCGCTTCCCATGAAGCCCAAGCCCAGCAACACGAAGGTGGCGCCGAACACGGTCTCGCGCGTCACCCGTGCGCGGGCCAGCCAGGCGGACAAGCCGATGCCCGCCAACATCTGGCAGGCGGGGGCGATCACCGCGCCGTGCGCCAGCGGCGCATGGGCAAAGCCCGTCATCATCAGCAAGCTGAACACCGGGCCCGACAGCGCGGCCAGCACCAGGCCGCGCCGCCAGCCGATGCCCGCCATGTCGCGCCAGCCCCAGCGCCACACGAAGGGGAGCATCACCAGCGCACCGGGCATGAAGCGCAGCAGCGTCATGTCGAACGGGGTCAACCCCGACTTGATCCCCAGCCGCGCCAACACCGAATAGACGGTCCAGATCGCCGCGGCGATCAGCCCCCAGGCCAGGCCGGCAGCGGCAGGCGACAGGGCATGGGTGTTGCGCGGCGCGGACATGCGCCACAGTAACCCAGCCGCGAATCCACGCTGAAGGCGGTTGCTGCGCGTGCGTCGCCGCGACGCCTCAAGGCGTCGACAGTGCGTCGAGTGCAGTCTTTACGGCTTCGGAGGCGTTGCGGTCCGACACGAGGAAGAACAGCAGATCGCCGGAATCGGTCGTGCTGAGCGCCTGCTGGGTGCAATCGTCGGCAAACTCGGCTTCCTCGACGTGGATGAAGCGCAACGCACCGTTGAGGTTCTTCTCGAGCGAACGCCTGGCCAGCGCGTCGAGCAGATCGCGCGCACTGTCGCTCAGGCCGACGTCGGTGCCTCTGGCCACGATCTTGCCCTCGGCGATGCCGATCAGGAAGCGCCCACGGTCGCAGACACACTCGAACGCATCTTCCGACAACTGACGCAAGGGCTCTTTGACGATTCGCACGTGGGGTCGCAGTGGGGGCTCAGCCTTCTCGGCAATCGCGATGCCTCCCACACTTGCACGCCGTGGCGCTCTTTCGCTGGGAATGCGGGTTGCCCGTGTCCGGACCTTCCCACGCAAGAGGAGTCGAGCATGCAGCAGTATTCGACCCACCGTTCCAACACGCCGCTGGTGATCGCCGCCGTCGGCATCGGCGCGTTGCTCGCCTACGTCCTGTCTTCGCCGCGGCGCCGCACGGCCCTGGTGGCCGCGAGCCAGACCGCCTTCGACGCCGGATCTCGCTTCGTGAACAGCTCGGCCGAGCGCCTGCGCGAGATGCTGCCCGAGCCCTCACCCGATTCGATCAACCGCTTCGCGGCTCGCACCGAACGCGCCGCCACCGGTGTCGCCGCCACGGCAGCCGGCAAGCTGCACGATGCGGTCGATCGGGCCGGCGAGCTGATGCACGAGGTGGTGGCGCGGGCGCGCCGGCTGCCCGCCGAGGCGCAGCGCGAAGCGCGAGACTGGCGCGACTCGGCCGACGAGGCCGTGGACAGCGGCGGCCACGGACGTGCGGCCGGCGGATTGATTCTTGCCGCAGCCGCCGTCGGTGCAGGCCTGTACGCGCTGCAGCGCTATGGCGGCAGCGAACGCCTGCGCGAAAAGATCGGCGCCGACGACAGCGGCACCATCACGCTGAGCAAGAGCCTGTTCATCGAAGCGCCGATCGAACACGTGTACGACACCTGGTCCAACTACGAGAACTTTCCGCAGTTCATGTCCAACGTGAAGAGCGTGCAGCCGCTGGGTGGCGACCGCTCGCACTGGACGGTGCGTGGCCCCGCCGGCATCGGCCTGCAGTTCGATTCCATCGCCCGCATGGAGCGCCCGAGCGAAATGACCTGGGAGAGCGAGCCGGGCAGCAAGGTGAGCAACAGCGGACGAGTGACCCTGGTGCCCGAGGGTTATGGCACTCGAGTGAACGTGCAACTGTCGTACCGGCCGCCCGCCGGCGCCATGGGCCAGGCGGTGTCGTCGCTGCTCGGCGCCAATCCGAAGCAGCAGTTCGAAGATGACCTCGAGCGCATGCGTCAGTTCATCGAAAGCCGCCGCCCGAACACGCCGTTGAGCTCGATGCCTGCCGCCGGCACTGAAAGGTCGAACCCATGAAAGAAACCGCCGCCGACCCGCACCCGATCAGCAACCTGGCCTACGACTGGATCACGCTGATCCAGAACAAGGCCCAGGCGCTGATGGCGTACGACCAGTACATCAAAGACGCCGAGGAGGCGAAGTCGCCCGAGTGCGTCGAGTTCTTCCGCAAGGTGCACGACGCCGACAAGGCACAGCTCGCCGAAGCGCAGCGGCACCTGGTGGCGGTGCTGCAAGGCAAGATGGGCTCGCGCTGATCATCATGTGCCGCGATGCGGGTAGCATCGGGGCACGGATGAACACCCTGTCTCCGCAGCAGATCCAAAGCTGGCACGCGCACGTGTACTTCGACGGCGCGAGCCGCGATGCCGCCTGGGCGCTGCGCGAGGTGATCGCCAGCGAGCTGGCCGGCCGCATCGAGATGGGCCGCTTCCACGAGAAGCCGGTGGGCCCGCACCCGATGTGGAGCTACCAGTTGGCGTTTGCGCCGGCGCACTTCTCACACGTGGTGGGCTGGCTCGCGCTCAACCATGGCGCGCTCGACGTGTTCGTGC
>DATKJN010000490.1:0-2626 GCA_035543655.1 Burkholderiaceae bacterium
GGTTGCGGCGTGTGCTGCGCGTCGGAGCCCTGCCCGCTCGGCGTGTTGCTGAGTTGGCGCCGCCGCGGACGTTGCCGCCTGCTGCGCCACGAGCCGGTGCACTCGCGCTATCGGTGTGGGCTGATGCCCGCGGCGAGTGCAGCCTGGCCGCGCCCGGTGCTGGGAGCCTTGGTGGCGCGCTGGATCGGCGCTGGCCTCGGTTGCGACAGCAGCGCCGAGGCCATTGCGCCCCCGCGTTGACGCGGTCGAGCGCCGGCACTGAGGGCTAATCCGGTCGGCGCGGCCGGTGGCGCGCGTCTACGATGGCGGCTCTTTCCGCACAAGGAGCACTCCCCATGAGACTGAAGGCCTTGCTGGCCGCCGCCGCGCTGTCGCTCGCCGTCGCCGCGCCGGTACACGCCGCCAACCTGCGATGGGCGGCGCAAAACGACATCCTGACGCTCGATCCGCACTCGCAGAACCACGCCACGACCAACGCGATTCTGATGCACGCCTACGAGGGGTTGACGCGCTACAACGACAAGTACGAAGTCGAGCCCTGTCTGGCCACCAAGTGGACCTTCACCAGCCCGACGCAGGTGCGCTTCGAGCTGCGCAAGAACGTGAAATTCCACGACGGCTCGCCCTTCACCGCCGACGACGTGTTGTTCTCGTTCGGCCGCATCAAGCAGCCGCAGGGCACGATGGCGATCTACGTCACCGGCATCGCCGACATCAAGAAGATCGACGACCACACCGTCGACATCGTCCTGGCCGCGCCCAACCCGATCCTGCTGCGCAACATCATCGACTTCCGCATCATGAGCAAAGGCTGGGCGGAGAAGAACAAGTCCACCAATGTGCAGGACTACAAGGCGAAGGAAGAGAACTTCGCGTCGCGCAACGTCAACGGCACCGGCCCGTACAAGATTCTGAGCTGGCAGCCCGAGTCGCGCATTGCGATGGCGGTCAACGACGCCTGGTGGGACAAGCACAAGGGCAACGTGACCCAGGTGCTGTACACGCCCATCAAGAGCGACTCCACGCGCGTGTCGGCGCTGCTGTCGGGCGACGTCGACATGGTCACCGACGTGCCGACGCAAGACATCGACAAGCTGCGCGCAGACAAGCGGCTCAAGGTGGTCGACGGCCCCGAGGTGCGCACGATCTTCATCGCGCTGGACCAGGGCAGCAACGAGCTGAAGTACTCCAACGTCAAGGGCAAGAACCCGTTCAAGGACAAGCGCGTGCGCGAGGCATTGAACGTGGCCATCGACCGCGAGGCGATCAAGCGCAGCATCATGCGTGGCCTGTCGGTACCGGCCAACATCATGGTCGCACCCGGTGTCAACGGCTACTCGACCGAGCTCGACAAGCCGCTGAAGCCCGACGTGGAGAAAGCCAAGAAGCTGCTCGCCGAAGCCGGCTATCCGCAGGGTTTCGAGTTCCAGCTCAACTGCCCGAACAACCGCTACGTCAATGACGAGAAGATCTGCGTGGCGCTGGTGTCGATGTGGGCCAAGGTCGGCATCACTGTGAAGCTGAATGCCGAGTCGATGGCCACCTTCATCCAGAAGGTGCAGAACTTCGACACCTCGGCCTACATGCTGGGCTGGGGCGTGGCCACCTACGATGGCCAGTATTCGCTGCAATCGCTGATCCGCACGCGCACCACGGGCGCCGATGGCAACTTCAACTTCGCCAAGGTCAGCGACGCCAAGGTCGATCAACTGACCGACGCGATGAAGACCGAGACCGACGTGGCCAAGCGCAACGCGATGATCCGCGATGCACTGGTGCGCACGCGCGACGAGTACCTCTACGTGCCGCTGCACCACCAGATCCGCCCCTGGGCCATGATCCAGGGCGTGTCCACGGTGCACCGCTCCGACGATCGGCCGGAGGCGCGCTTCACGTCGATGAAGTGACGCCCAGGCATGCGGCTCGGCAGGGGCTCTACGGAGCCCCTTTTTGTTGGGATTGCCGCCGGGCACGCCGGCGCGACAATGGCGCCGCGATGAGCATGCGCACGACCACCGAGCCCTTCTTCGACCCGGCCACCGGGACGGTGAGCTACGTGGTCAGCGACAACGCCACGCGCCACGCGGCGATCATCGATCCGGTGCTTGATTTCGAGTTCCGGTCCGGGCGCACGCAGACGCAATCGGCCGATCGCATCGTTGCCCACGTGCATGGCAGCCGCCTGAGCGTGCAATGGATCCTGGAGACCCACGCGCACGCAGACCACCTGTCAAGCGCCCGCTACATCCAGGGCCGGCTCGGCGGTCGCATCGCCATCGGGGAGAACATCCGCCATGTGCAGGCGGTGTTCAAGAAGCTGTACAACCTCGAGCGCACGTTCCTGCCCGACGGCAGCCAGTTCGATCACCTGTTCAAAGATGGCGAGCGCTTCCAGCTCGGCCAGACCGAAGTCACCGCGCTGCTGGTGCCCGGCCACACACCGGCCGACATGGCCTACGTGCTCGACGATGCGGTGTTTGTCGGCGACACGCTGTTCATGCCCGACGTGGGCAGCGCCCGCGCCGATTTTCCGGGCGGCGACGCCGCCACGCTGTACCGCTCGATGCGGCGCATCCTCGACCTGCCGCCCGCAACGAGACTGTTCGTCTGCCACGACTACCCGCCC
>DATKJN010000491.1:0-3223 GCA_035543655.1 Burkholderiaceae bacterium
TGCAAGGGCCGCGTGTTCGAACACGGCACCAGCTATGTCTGCGAGCACGCCACCGGGCCGAAGCAGACCTGCGACTTCAAGAGCGGCAAGATCATCCTGCAGCAGCCGGTGGCGCACGAGCAGATGCACAAGCTGCTGAGCAGCGGGCGCACCGACCTGCTGGAAAACTTCGTCTCCAACAAGACGCGCCGCAAGTTCAAGGCGTATCTGAAGTTCGACCCACAGCAGGGCAAGGTGGTGTTCGAGTTCGAGCCGCGGCCACAACGCGGCGGCAAGGGCGCACCGGCCAAGGGCGTGGCGGCGGCGAGCGCCGAAGACGCCGCGTCGAAGCCAGTGGCCAAGAAGGCCGCCGTGAAGAAGACAGCTGCCTCCGAACCGGAAGCACCGGTCAGAGCGTCCGCCAAGAAAGTGGTGGCGAAGAAGGTCGCGGCCAAGAAGACCGGCGCACGCAAGAGCGCCAAGGGCTGAGGGCGCGCAAAGCCGCGCGGGGCACCATGTCGTGGCTCGTGCTGCCGAAATTGTTGGCGATGTTCATCGTCGTCGGCATCGGCTGGTGGGCCGGCCGCAAGCGCTGGCTCGGCGAGGGTGACACCGCGCGCGTGCTCGGCAACGCGGCGTTCATGGTCTTCGTGCCGGCGCTGCTGTTCCGCACCGCGGCGCGGCTCGATCTGGCGGCGCTGCCGTGGCGCACGCTGGCCGCCTTTTTCGTGCCGGCGCTGCTGACGATGCTGGCCGTGTACCTGGTGTTCCGCTGGCGCGATCACGCGGCGCAGCCGGCGCGCGCGTCGGTGCGCGCCATCACCGCCAGCTACGGCAACGCGGTGCAGGTGGGCATCCCGCTCGCTGCGGCGTTGTTCGGCGAAAGCGGCCTCGGTCTGCACCTCACGCTGGTGAGCCTGCACGGGCTGGTGATGCTGACCGTGTTGACCGCACTGGTCGAACACGACGTCGCCCGCTCGAGCACCACCGGTTCGAGCGCGGCCACCTGGCACACGATGCTGCGCAACATGGTCACGCACCCAGTGGTGCTGCCGCTGGTGCTGGGGCTGCTGTTCAACGCCGCCGGCCTGGTGCTGCCTGAGCTGATCGACCAGCTGCTGCAGGTGCTCGGCAGCGCCGTGGTGCCGGTGTGCCTGCTGCTGATCGGGCTGTCACTGGAGAGCTACGGCTTGAAGGGCCCGGTGCCCGCCGCCGTCCAGCTGTCGCTGGTCAAGCTGGTGGTGATGCCCGCGTTGGTGCTGGCGGTGGCGCACTGGGTCTTCGGCCTGGTCGGTGCGCCGCTGTCCGTGGTGGTGCTGATGGCCGCGCTGCCGGTGGGCAGCAACGCACTGATCTTTGCACAGCGTTACCGTGCCGACGAGGCAGAAGCCACGGCGGCGATCGTTGTGTCGACATTGGCCTTTGCGTTCACCGCGCCGCTGTGGCTTGCAGCCTTGGCGCGTTTCTAGCGCCAGTGGGACAATCGCCGCCCAACCGACCCTTCGGTGCGATGTGACTCCGACCGACATCCCCGTTTACATGGCCCATCTGGGCACGGCCGCGCGTGGCGCATCGACGGCGATGGCGCGGGCACCGCTGGCCGCGCGCAACGCCGCGCTGCGCGAGCTGGCGCGCCTGCTGCGCGCGGAGATGCCAGCGTTGCAGCAGGCCAACCAGCCCGAAGTGGCTGCAGCCGCTGCGGCGGGCCTGCAACCGGCGCTGGTCGACCGTCTCAAGCTCACGCCGGCCATCATCGAGACCGTGGCGCAGGGCTGCGAGCAGATCGCGGCGATGCCCGACCCGATCGGCGAGATCACCGATCTGAAGCGCCAGCCGAGCGGCATCCAGGTCGGCCGCATGCGCGTGCCCCTGGGCGTGTTCGCGATGATCTACGAGAGCCGCCCCAACGTGACGATCGAGGCGGCGTCGCTGGCGATCAAGAGCGGCAACGCCGCCATCCTGCGCGGCGGCTCCGAGGCGCTGGCGTCGAACCAGGCGCTGGGTCGCCTTGTCGAGCGTGCGCTGGAGTCGGCCGGCTTGCCGACCGAAGCGGTTCAAGTCGTCGCCACGTCCGATCGCAGCGCAGTGGGCTACCTGCTGGCGATGCACGAACACGTCGACCTGATGATCCCGCGCGGCGGCAAGAGCCTGATCGAGCGCGTGTCGGCCGAGGCCAAGATGCCGGTGATCAAGCACCTCGACGGCAACTGCCACGTGTATGTCGATGCCGAGGTCGACCTCGAGATGGCGCTGAAGGTCACGGACAACGCCAAGACGCAGAAAGTCAGCCCATGCAATGCGGCCGAGTCGCTGCTGGTGCACGCGCGCCAGGCCAACGAGTTCCTGCCGCGGCTCGGTGCGATCTTCGCGGCCAAGGGTGTGGAGATGCGTGGCGACGAGCGCGCGTTGAACGCGTTGCGCCACGTACCGAACCTGAAGACCGCGCCGGCGCAGGAGTCGGACTGGGCCGAGGAATACCTGGCGCCGATCATCAGCGTGAAGGTGGTCGACCACCTCGATGAGGCGATCGCGCACGTCAACCGCTATGGCTCGCACCACACCGACGCCATCCTCACCGCCAACCTCGCGCACGCGATGCGTTTTCTGCGCGAGGTCGATTCGGCCAGCGTGATCGTCAACGCCAGCACGCGTTTCGCCGATGGCTTCGAGTACGGACTCGGCGCCGAGATCGGCATCTCGACCGACAAGTTCCACGCCCGCGGCCCGGTCGGCCTCGAGGGCCTGACATCGCAGAAGTGGTTGGTGCTGGGCGACGGCGAGTTGCGGTCATGACCATGCCAGCGGTGCGGCGCGGGGTTCTGCGGTGAGCTCCACGCAATGGCTTCTGCTGGCCGCGCTGGTGATCTGCATCTTCTGGATGGTCGGCGCGCACAACCGCGTCATCGCGTTGCGCGCCACGATCTTCGAGGCCTGGTCGCAGATGGACACGCTGCTCGAACAGCGCGGCCAGGTGATCCACGCGCTGGCCGATGCGTTGTGGGACCTGTGGCCCACCGGCCGCGGCGCGATCGACGCGCTGCGCTCGGCGCAGGCGCAGCTGCACACCGCCGTGCAGGCGGTGCGCGCACGGCCGTCACGGGCTCCATCGGCGCAGAGCCTGGCCACTGCCGAGGCCGCGCTCAATGCCACGGTGGCGCGTGTGCTGAACCAAGTGGAGTCGGATCCGGCGCTGCATGCGCACGAAGCCGTGGCCACTCAGATGCTGGCGCTGTTCGCGTTCGGT
>DATKJN010000492.1:0-4306 GCA_035543655.1 Burkholderiaceae bacterium
CCGAGTGGGAAGCGTTCACGGGCCCGAAGGCCGATGCCAGCTTGCGTTCCACGCTGCAACTGCAATACGCGCTGAACGTGTGGCCCAAGTTTCTGCAGCGCTATCACATCGGCTGAGTGCCGACGCCACCTCAGACCATCGGCTGCAGCAGTTCCTTGTGGTCGATCGTCGCCGGCACGCCGTAGGCGTCGAGCGCAAGACAGACGGCAAACGGCGAGGCCGGTGCGCTGGACACGCTGAACTGCAGCGACGCGTTCGTGCTCGCGCGCACAGCCGCCATTGCATGCTGCATCAGCGCTTGCGAGCTTCCGGGCTGGCCGCTCGACAGGTGGTACAGCTCGGTCCAGGTCATCGGTCGGATGCTGACCGGCCGTTGCCCTGTCGTCGTTGACTGGGATCAAACGCGCGTCGGGCGTGCGGCATCCACGCCACGCCCGCGCGTCGATGGTCAATGAAACAGCAGGTAGGCGATCACGATGATGATGCCGGGAACCCCGAGCGCCCAAGCCAGTACATATTTACCCATGATGTGCTCCTTCGTTCGCAGAGTGCGATGCGCATCACGGTAAGCGCCTGCAGGATCGCGAACCATGGGCGCTTGGCTCGAACGCCTGTAGGACGACGGCGCGTGCGCACCGTCCGCCAGAGATCAGTCGGAACCCATCCTGGCGTTGGGGCGCAGCGTCTGCGCGCGCCGCATGGTTTCGTGCGCGGCGGCCTGCTCTTTCTCGATCTGTGCGCGCGTCTTGCACTTGGTGACCGGGATGTTCGAGCCGGTGGGGTATTCACGCGTGCACACCGTGTCGTCGCCCGCCGCTGCACTGGTCTGTGTGCCGGCCGGGTTCGCGGAGGGGTTCGTCGGCTCGACCGCCTCGCTGGCGCAAGCGCCGAGCAGCAGAGTCGTCAACGACAAGATGGAAGCGGGCGCAAGGAGTCGCATGGGCAAACGGGTTGAGTCACGGGCGCGCGAGCATACCTGCGCGTCGGTGGCCGTCGCCCCCCACGCTTCAACGTCCGGCTTGCCTGCCACGGCACGTTTTGCCCGCGCATTCAACGCGCCGGCCGAGCGCTGCGCGCGGCGGGATTCGCCTATGCGCTTGTTTTGCTGGGGGTTCAGCGATCCGCGTGTCGCGCTGCTCGAGTGGACGCCGCCAGGTCGCTGGTAGGCGCGAGAGGACTCGAACCTCCGACCCCCACCATGTCAAGGTGGTGCTCTAACCAGCTGAGCTACGCGCCTGCGAGGGCGGGATTCTAGCAGCGCGTTTCACGCCATCAGCCGCGCCGCGCGCTGCGCACACCCGGGATGCGGGAGATCAGCGCCAGAACGCCCGGCAGGCGCAGTGCGTCGTCGACCTCGACGGTGATCTCCATCTGCGCCAATGTGCCCAGCGCCCCGGTGCTGGTCTGGGACTGCACTGCGGTCACGTTCATGCGCTCCTTGGCGAACAGCTCGGAGATGTCGCGCAGCAGCCCGGTGCGATCGTTGGCTTCCACACGCACGTTCACCGGGTACAGCGCCTCGCGATGCGTCGGCTTGGCGCCCCACGCGACCGGGATCGCCCGCTCGGGACTGGCGCGCAGCATCTGGCGAAAGTTGGTGCAATTGCTGCGGTGGATCGCCACGCCCTTGCCGCGCGTGACATAGCCGCCGATCGCGTCGGGCGGCGCCGGCCGGCAGCAGCGCGCGAGGCTGGTCATCAGCGAGTCGACGCCCACCACCAGCACGCCGCCTTCGCTGGCACGCGCACGGCGCAGCGGGATCACGTCGGTGGCCGGCGGCGCGGCCTCCTGTGGCCTGAGCAGGTTCTCGATGGTGCGCAGCGAGAACTCGTCCTTGCCGACGACCTCGAACAAGGCCTCGGCGCCCTTGAAGCCCAGCCGCGCCGCCAGGTCGTCGTGCTTCAGCGACGTGCGGCCCTCGCGCTGCAACAGCTTTTCGACCAGCTCGCGGCCGCGCGCGATCGTGTCGGCTTGCGCGCGCGCGTTGAACCACGCACGCACCTTGGCGCGCGCGCGTGGGCTCTTCAGGAAGCGCAGCTCGGCGTTGAGCCAATCGAGCGAGGGTCCGCCATCCTTGATGGCCACCACCTCGACGGTCTGCCCGTTGGCCAATGGGGTGTTCAGCGGCACCATCACGCCATCGACGCGGGCGCCGCGGCAGCGGTGGCCGAGATCGGTGTGCAGTGCGTAGGCGAAGTCCACCGGCGTCGCGCCGACGGGCAACTCGATCACCGTGGCTTGCGGCGTGAACACGAAGATGCGGTCGTCGAACCCCACGCCGTCCGTGGACACCTGGGCCGCGTGGTCACGCTCCCACGCCAACAGCTGACGCAGCACGGCCTTGCGCGCGAGGGCCACACGTTCCTCGAACCCGCCGGCGGCGCTCACGCCGGCATAGCCGCGCGCGCCTGCCTCCTTGTAGGCCCAGTGCGCGGCCACCCCGTACTCGGCATGCTCGTGCATCGCCCGCGTCCGGATCTGCACTTCCAGCGCGTGGCCGTCGTCGCCCTGCACCACCGTGTGCAGCGACTGGTAGCCGTTGGCCTTGGGCTTGGCGATGTAGTCGTCGAACTGATCCGGCACCGCGCGCCACCGCGCATGCACGCACGACAGCGCGGCATAACAGTCGCGCACGTCGTTTACCACCACGCGCAGCGCGCGCAGGTCGTAGATCGACGCAAGGTCGACACCCTTGCCTTGCATCTTCTTCCAGATGCTGAACAGGTGCTTCGGCCGGCCCTGCACCTGCGCGTCGACGCCGGCGGCAGCGAGCTCGGCGCGCAGGCGCTCGCTGGCCCGGCGCACGGCCTGCTCGCGATGCGTGCGCGTCTCGTCGAGCTGGCGTGCAATGTGCGCGTAGTCGGCTGGTTGCAGAAAGCGAAACGACAGATCCTCCAACTCCCACTTGATCTGCCAGATGCCCAGGCGATTGGCCAGCGGCGCGAACACCTGCTGGGATTCCAGCGCCAACGCAGGCGCGCACGGCTGCTTGGCCGCGGCGTGCCAGCGCAGCGTCTGCAGGCGCGACGCCAGGCGCAGCAGCACCACACGCAGGTCGCGCGAGAAAGCCAGCAGCATCTTGCGCACCCGCTCGGTCTGCTGCTCGCGGCGCTCGGCCTCGACGGTGGCGTCGCGCGCCGCGCGCTGCACCGCGACCAGCTTGCGCGTGTGCTCGACCAGGCCGGCGTAGGAGTCGCCGAACGCGTTGCGAACGACTTCTTCCGGACGCTGCAGAAAGTCGGCGGCGTAGACCAGGTACGCGGCGGCGCGCAACGCCGGCACCGCACCGATCGACTCGAGGATGCCGGCCACACCGTCGGCATGGGCCAGCGCCGGTTCACCGGTGTCGAGAAGGTGGCCGCTCAGCAGCGGCTCGGCAAACGCACGCGCACGCTGCAGCGCGCCCGCTTCCTGCACGGCGGCGACATCGACCAGCGGCACGGCCGCCGACTCGACATCGGCCAGCTGCACGATCGGCGCGGCGTCGGCCGGCGATGCGAGCGCTTCGGTCTTCATGGCGACGACAGCAGAAAGTCGCGCACGATCTGCACCTGCTCGGGTTGCACCAGCGTCGGCGCGTGGCCGACCCCCGGCAACTCCACCAGCTTCGCCCGCGGCCCACGCGCGCCCATCTCCTGCGCCGTGGCGCGCGCCAGCAGATCGGACTCGGCGCCGCGAAGCAACAGGGTCGGGCAACGGACGCGATCGTAGGTGTGCCACAACGCGGCCTCGCCCGCCGCCGCCAATTGCGGCGTGATGGCCTTGAACGGCACTGCGATATCGGGATCGCTGCGTGGCACCAGCGCATCGCCGTCAGGTTTCAACTGCGGTTCGGTCAAGGTCAGCCACTGCTCGCGCGTGTGCGGGCCGAAACCGGTGGAGATGGACCACAGCGCGTCGGCGGCCTCATCCAGCGTCTTCCAGCGCCGCACCTGACCGACATAGCCGCCAATGCGCGCAAGACCCACCGGGTCGAGGCGCGGCCCCACGTCGTTGAGCACGAGCTTGCTCACCGGTGAACCGTCGAGAGCGGCCACACCCAGCGCGATGAGTCCGCCCATCGACGTGCCGACCATGTGCACGGTCTGCGCATCGAGACGGGCCAGCAGCGTGACCATGTCGGCGACGTACTGCGGGAAGTCGTAACCCATTGGATCGCGCAGCCAATCGGAGCGGCCACGGCCCACCACATCGGGGCACACCACGCGGTAGCGGTCGCCCATGGTGCGCGCCAGCGCATCGAAATCGCGCCCCTGCCGCGTCAGGCCGTGCAGGCACACCAGCAGCGCAGGATTCGACGCGTCGC
>DATKJN010000493.1:0-2978 GCA_035543655.1 Burkholderiaceae bacterium
CGCAAGCCCACGGGCTGCTGCCCCACTCCACACTGGTGGGCGACGCGGCGATCGAATTCGAGCGCGTGCACAGCGACACGCGCACGCTGCGCGCGGGCGACCTGTTCGTCGCGCTGCGCGGCGAGCGCTTCGATGCGCACGATTTCCTGCCGCGGGCACGCGCTGCCGGCGCAGTCGCTGCGCTGGCCGAACGCGGCCTTGCCGACGATGCCTTGCCGGGTTTGTTGGTGGCCGACAGCCTGCAGGGCCTGCAGCAGATAGCCGCCGGTTGGCGCCGTCGCATGCACCTGCCGTTGATCGCGGTGACGGGCAGCAACGGCAAAACCACCGTGACGCAGATGGTTGCCAGCATCCTGCGTGCGTGGTGCGGCGAAGCGGCGTTGGCGACCAGCGGCAACCTGAACAACCACATCGGCGTGCCGTTGATGGTGTTGCGGCTGCGCCAGGACGACTCTCATTGGCACCGCGCCGCCGTGCTCGAACTGGGCATGAACCATCCGGGCGAGATTGCGCTGCTGGCGCAGATCGCCGCGCCCACCGTCGTGCTGGTCAACAACGCGCAGCGCGAGCACCAGGAGTTCATGGCCAGCGTGGAAGCGGTGGCGATCGAAAACGGCAGCGCGATTGAAGCGCTGCCGCCATCCGGCGTGGCGGTGTACCCGGCCGACGACGCGCAGGCCGCGGTCTGGCGGCGCCAGGCCGGGTCGCGTGCGCAGCTCACGTTTGCGCGCAGCGGCCGGGCCGACGTCACCGGCGACGCCTTGTGGGTCGACGACCACTGGATGTTGCGCACCCACACGCCGGCCGGTGCCGCCGAGTTCGCCTTGCACGCGCCAGGCGCGCACAACTTGCACAACGCACTGGCCGCAGTCACCGCGGCGCTGGCAGGCGGCGCACCGCTCGAGGCCCTCGTGCGCGGCATGGAAGCGTTCCGGCCGGTGAGTGGCCGTTCGCGCCTGCTGGGCTGGCAGCATGGCAGCGAACGCGTGGTGCTGGTCGACGACAGCTACAACGCCAACCCCGACTCCGTGCGCGCAGCGATCGATCTGCTGATGGGTCTGCCCGGGCCGCATTGGCTGGTGCTCGGTGACATGGGCGAGGTCGGCGCCAAGGGGCCGGAGTTCCATACCGAGGTCGGCGCGTATGCCAAAGAGCGTGGCGTCGAACAGCTGTGGGTGGCCGGCGCTGCGTGTGCACACACGGCGCGCGCCTACGGTGCTGGCGCGCGCCACTTCGCCGGCACGCCGGAGCTGATCGCCGCGCTGCACGAGGCGCCGCGCTGCGCGTCGGCATTGATCAAGGGCTCGCGCTTCATGGCCATGGAGCGGGTCGTGCGTGCGCTGGTGCCGCAGGAAGGGTCGACGCATGCGCATTGAGCATCGTCTGCCCCCGCGCTCGCTGCCTCTGGTGGGGGCTCGGTCTGCTCGGGGTGGCCCGGCCCCGACTGCCAGGAGCACCGCATGCTGCTGATCCTGTCGCAATGGCTGCAGGCGCAGTTTCCCGAAGCACTCGGTTTCCTGCGCGTGATCCAGTACCTGACGTTCCGCGCCGTGATGGCGGCGATGACCGCGCTGCTGATCGGCCTGGCGTTCGGGCCGTGGGTGATCCGCCGCCTGGCGGAGCTGAAGATCGGCCAGCCGGTGCGCGAATACGGCGTGCAGACCCACCTGATCAAGCGCGGCACGCCGACGATGGGTGGCGTGCTGATCCTGATCGGCGTGGGTGTGTCGACGCTGCTGTGGTTCGACTGGAGCAACCGCTTCGTCTGGATCGTGATGCTGGTGACCTTCGGCTTCGGCACCATCGGCTGGATCGACGACTGGCGCAAGGTGGTGAAGAAGAACCCCGAGGGCATGCCGTCGGGCGAGAAGTACTTCTGGCAGTCGGTGATCGGGCTGATCGCCGCGCTGTACCTGGCGTTCAGCGTCTCGGAAACCACCAACCTTCGCGTGGTCGAGCTGTTCTTCCGCTGGGTGACCAGCGGCTTCTCGAACGACCTGCCGCCCAAGGCCGACCTGATGCTGCCGTTCTTCAAGACGGTGAGTTATCCGCTCGGCGTGTTCGGCTTCATCGCGCTGACCTACCTGGTGATCGTCGGCGCGAGCAACGCGGTCAACCTGACCGACGGGCTCGACGGCCTGGCCATCATGCCGGTGGTGATGGTCGGCTCGGCGCTGGGCGTGTTCGCCTACGTGGTGGGCAGCTCGGTGTACTCGCGGTATCTGTTGTTCCCGCACATCCCGGGCGCCGGCGAACTGCTGATCTTCTGCGCCGCGATGGCCGGCGCGGGGTTGGCGTTTCTGTGGTTCAACGCGCATCCGGCACAGGTGTTCATGGGTGACGTGGGCGCGCTCGCACTCGGTGGCGCGCTCGGCACCATCGCCGTCATCACGCGGCAGGAGATCGCGCTGGCGATCATGGGCGGCGTCTTTGTCGTCGAGGCGCTGTCGGTGATGATCCAGGTCGGCTGGTTCAAGTACACCAAGCGCAGGTACGGCGAAGGCCGCCGCATCCTGTTGATGGCGCCGCTGCACCACCACTTCGAGAAGAGCGGCTGGACCGAGACACAGGTGGTGATCCGCTTCTGGATCATCACGATGCTGTTGTGCCTGATCGGGCTGGCCAGCCTGAAGCTGCGGTGAGGCGATGAGCACAATGGCATCCCCGCTGCACGGTCAACAGGTCCTGGTGCTAGGCCTCGGCGAATCGGGCCTGGCGATGGCGCGCTGGTGCGCGCGCCAGGGCGCGACGGTGTCGCTGTGGGACTCGCGCGAGACGCCGCCGCAGCTCGGCGAGCTGCGCGAGGCGCTGCCGCAGGCCACCGTGCGCAGCGGCGGACTCACGGCCGAGGCGCTGCAAGGCGTGCAGCGCGTGTTGAAGAGCCCGGGCCTGAGCCCGCGCGATGCACGCGTCGCACCACTGCTGCAAGGTGCGCACGAGCAGGGTGTGCCGGTGCAGGGCGAGCTCGATCTGTTCGT
>DATKJN010000494.1:0-6932 GCA_035543655.1 Burkholderiaceae bacterium
CGACCCGCAGGCCGGCCCGGTGGCGGTGGAGATCGCCTATCGCAGCCGCGCCGACGACGCGCCGGCGTTCCTCGACGCACTCACCGCGATGCGCGCACCGCGCAAGCGCGACGGCGCCACGCTGTGGCGCATCTACCGCGACCTGGGCGATCCGTCGCGCTACCTCGAGCGCTTTATCGTCACCAGCTGGGCCGACTACCTGCACCAGCGCAGCCGCGCCACGCTGGCCGACCTGGAGCTCGAGGCGCGCGTGCGCGCCTTCGTGCCCGAAGGCCAAGCGATCACGATGCAGCACTACATCGCGGAGCGGTAGCGGCCGAAACCGCCGCAGACTCAGCGCGCCGCATCCGCCGCGAACTTGTCGCTGCAGTCGCGCCCGATCGCAAAGGCGCCGATGACGGCGCCCGTGCCATCGCGCGCGAGACCGAAGCTCAACTCCACGTAGAGCTTGCGCCCGTCCTTGTGCAACGAGCGCGTGACGCGCACGCGGTCGGCCGCACGCAGCTCGCCGGAGTCGATGGCGCGGTGAAAGCCCTGCCAGTGCGCGGCGCGAAAGCGCTCGGGAATGATCAAGTCGAGGTTGGCACCCAACGCCTCCGCCGCGCTGTGGCCGAACAAGCTCTCCGCGGCGCGGTTCCAGAGCCGGATCGTCCCCGCGCGGTCGGCGAAGACCATCGCCTCCGACGCTTGCTCGACGATCAAGCGGTGCACGTCAGGCGGCGCGGCGGCCGCACGCGCGGCCAGCGCGGCTTCGAACTCGTTGGCGTAGCACACCGGCGACGAGTAGACCCGGCGCTCCTCGGCATCGTCTTCCGGATCGGTGGCGTCGGGGATTCGGGCCATGGACGATTGTCGGCAACGGGATCGCCGCGGTCTCTTCGCCGAGGCCTAGTGCGCCGCTGGCTCGAACAGCTCGATCGGGTTGCCGTCGGGATCTTCGAGCTGGATCTGCTTGCCGCCGGGGCCCACTTCCATCTCGTTGCGAAAGCGCAGGCCCGACGGCTTGAGCGACTCGATCAGACCGGGCAGATTTTCCACCCGCAACACCACGCGGTTCCACCCGCCGGGTTCCTGGCGCCGCCCATCGGGCAGCGCGCGCGAGCCCGAGGCGCCAGGGCCGCTCAGCAAGATCTGCAGCGCGCCGAGCGAGACGTTGGCGAACGCCGGCAGCTTCTGCATCTCCAGCTTGAAGCCGAGGCGCTCGGTGTAGAACGCGACCGCGCGGGCCACGTCGCTCACTTGATAGCGCACGCCATGAAAACCCTTCACCAAGCCTTGTGATTGCGTCATTGCAGTGCTCCTCAAGAAGACGGTGCCCTTGGAGCGGGCAACCGACGAACCCGGTCCATGCGCAGCACGATTCTCCACGCCGCTCACGGGCAGTGCGCCAACGGGGTACGCTGCGCGTTCACCCGGAGCCCACCATCGACGACTCTCCCGATCCGACAGCCCACCCTGCGCCCCCGCACCGGGGCGCGATGACCGAACCGCTGTTGCTCACCGCGACGCAGATCTCCACCTTTATCGGGACGCAGCTGCTCACCAAGGCCAGCGGCTTCTACTTCGCGCGAGACGAGCGCCTGTACCTGGTGACGAGCCGGCACGTGCTGCTCGACGAGCCGAGCGCGCACCGGCCCGACCGCATCGAGATCGAGCTGCACATGGACGAGGTGAACCTCACGCAGTCGACCGGCTTTTCGGTGCTGCTGTACCGCGACGGCAAGAGCATCTGGCACCAGGGCGAGGACTCGGGCGGCGACATCGACGTGGCGGTGATCGAGCTCGACCGCGAGGCGCTGCCGAACAACGCGAACCTGCGCGCCTTCACGCCGGCACATTTGCAGGCCCTGCTCGATGAAGTCGAGGTGGGTTCGTCGCTGCTGGTGGTGGGCTTTCCGCTCGGCTTTCACGACACGGTGCACCACCTGCCTGTGGTGCGCCAGGCCACGATCGCGTCGTCGTTCGGCGTGCGCTTTCAAGGGCAGGGCTACTTTCTCACCGATGCGCGCACGCACCGCGGCACCAGCGGCGCGCCGGTGGTGATGCGCATGCCGCAGGCCGAACGCCGCGAAGACATGCTGCCGTGGAAGCTGCTCGGCGTGCACTCCGCGCGCATGGACATGGCCACGCGCGACCTGCAGCAGGATGAAACGCTGGGCCTCAACTGCGCGTGGTATGCCGACATCCTGATGACGCTCACCGAAGGCCCGAGCGTGGCCGCACCACCCTCACCCGCCGCGCCGACCTCAACGGCCAAGGCAGGTGGTTGACGCCGACCTTTCGACGCTACTCGATCACCCGATCGGCGCGCACGAGCAGCGACTGCGGCACGCTGAGGCCCAGTGCCTTGGCGGTCTTCAGGTTGAGCAGCAGGTCCATCTGCGTGGGCTGCTCGACCGGCAGGCTGGCGGGCTTGGCGCCCTTGAGCACGCGATCGACCAGCGCCGCCGCGCGACGGATCGTGTCGGCGGCGTTGGGGCCGTAGACCATCAAGCCGCCGACCTCGGCGAACTCGCGGTCGGGAAACATCGTGGGCAGGCGCTGCTTGATCGCAAAGTCGACGATGCGCGCACGCTGCGTCCACAGCATGCCGTCGCCCACGGTCACCAACGCATTGGCGCGCGCGGCCACCGCGGCCTGCAAGGCGCCGTCGACCTCGGCCGGGCTGCCCGCCTCGAACGGATCCACGTGCACGCCCATGCCTCGAGCGGCGATGGTGGTCTCACGCACGATGTCGGCACTGGCCGGGCTGTTGGGGTTCCAGATCACCGCCAGGCGGGTGATGCCGGGCGCGGCCTCTTTCAGCAGCTGGATACGTTTGGCGCTCAGCTCCGGATGGATCAGCGTGGTGCCGGTCACGTTGCCGCCCGGCTGCGCCAGGCTCGCCACGATGCCGCCCTTGACCGGGTCGCCCGCGGCCGCCATCACGATCGGAATGGTCTGCGTGGCGCGCTTGGCCGCGAGCGCCGCGGCGTTGCCCTCGGTGACGATCACGTCCACCTGCTGCTGCACGAGCTCGGCCGCCAAAGCGGGCAAACGTTCCACCTGGCCTTCGGCGTGTTTGTATTCGAAGGTGGTGTTCTGCCCCTCCACATACCCTCGCTCGCGCATTTCATGCACGAACAACTGCGCCACCGGCGCCGCGCGCGGCGTGGCGTGCGCGAGGATGCCGATGCGAAAGGTCTTGGCCGCGGATTGCGGCTGCGCCTGGGCCAGCGGCAGCGCCGACAGCAAAACGAAAGCCACCAGCCAACGGCGCCACCGCCGCACGGCGTGACCGACCCAACGCTGTTGCGAAGCGAGCTGCACGATGGCATTGAAGCATCGGCGCGTCGGTGAGACCAGCCAATATTGAACAACGCCGGTTGCGGGTACGCTGTGCCAGACGGCTCACCGCACCCGCGCAGCCGCGCCCCTAGCCATGAGTGCACCCGGCCTCCAGGACGATCGCCGCTTGGCCACCGCCTTCGCACTGGGCGCGGCGTTCGTCCTGCCGTGCGTCGACGCCATGGTCAAGTGGCTCGTGGTCGACTATCCGGTGGTCATGATCGCCTGGGTCCGCATGGGTTTGATCGCCGTCGTGCTCGGCGCCATCGGCGGCGCGCAACTGGGCATGCGCATGTTGCGGCCCATCGCATGGCGCCTGCAGATCCTGCGCGGCGCGTCCGCCGTGCTGGGCACCGTGATGGTCTTTCTCGGTTTCCGTGCCATGCCGCTTGCCGAATGCCTGGCGATCGTGTCCATCGCGCCGGTGTTGGCGAACCTGTTCTCGCGGTTCTGGCTCGACGAGCCCGGCGATGCATTCAGCTGGGTCACCGCGCTCGCCAGCTTTGTCGGCGTGCTCGTGATCGCGCGGCCGGGGTTCGGCGTGTTTGCGATCCACGCGATCTATCCGCTGGTGGGCGCCATCGGCCTGGCCGGCTTCCTGACCCTCACCCGCGCGGTGTCGCGCCGAGACGATCCCCGCGTGACGGCATTCTTCGGTCCGTTGGTGGCGTTCCTGATGTTCTCGCTCGCCCTGCCCGCCAACTGGGTGCCTCCGAAGACCGTCGCACACGGCGCTCTGTTTCTCGGCATCGGCTTGCTGGCGGCGGGGGCCCAGATTCTGCAGACACTGGCCTACCGATACGGCAGCACGCACCGCATCGCGCCGTTCAGCTACGCCGCTCTCGTGGTCTCGATCGGCGTCGGCTGGCTCGTCTTTCGCGCCATACCCGACACCTGGTCGCTGCTGGGCATGTCGATCATCGCCGCCGCCGGCGTGGCGATGGTGTTGAGGCGGTAATGCACAACGGTTCGCCAGCCTAGGGATATCCGCCGCCGCATCGACGCAGATCGCACCGCCGAGGCCTATCCTCGCGATGCACGCCGCGATGCCGCCCATCGCCACTTCATCGGAGTCGTTCCATGGCCCTGTTGCCCGAATACGGTATCGGCACGTTGGCCGACATCACCCGCCTCGAAGGCGAGATGACGCTCGAGCAGCGCCTGCCCGAGCGCAGCATCCTCGACGTGTTCATCGGCAGCGCTGCGCGTCAGCCCGATCGCGCCGCGCTGACGATGTTGATGACCGGCGCGCCCGATGAGAAGCCGCGCCGCGTGAGCTACAGCGAGCTGCTCGGCCTGGTGCGGCGCGCGGCCAACCTGTTCGCGTCGATCGGCGGCACCCGGCCCGGCGTGGCCTACATGCTGCCGAGTTTGGTCGAGACCCACGCCACGCTGTGGGGCGCCGAGACCGCAGGCTATGCGGTGCCGATCAACTTCTTGCTGCAGCCCGACCACATCGCCGGCTTGCTGCAAGCCTCGGGTGCACGCATCCTGGTGGCGCTGGGTCCGCATCCGGTGCTCGACATCTGGCAGAAGGCGCTCGCATTGCGCGCGCAGATGCCGGGCTTGCAGGTGCTGCGGGTGGCGCCGCCCGGCACGCCGAGCGAAGACGGCGTGATCGACTTCCACAGCGCGCTGATGGCGCAGCCCGAAGATCGCCTCGTGTTCGGCGAGTCCGGCCACGACAACGACGTGGCAGCGTACTTCCACACCGGCGGCACCACGGGCATGCCGCGACTGGTGGCGCACACGCACCGCAGCCAGCTCGTGGCCGCATTGGGCGGCGCGATGCTCGGCAACATGCGACCGACCGACACGCTCACCGCCACGCTGCCGCTGTTCCACGTGGGCGGCACGATCTTCTGCGGATTGAGCGCGTTCATGGCCGGCGTCGGCCTGCTCGTGATGTCGCCGGGCGGGCTGCGCACGCCGGCCATGGTGCAGGGCTTCTGGCGCCTGGCGGCGCAGCATCGCGCCACGCTGGTCGGTGGGGTGCCCACGGCGATGGGTGCGGTGCTCGAGATGCCGCTCGCCGACGCCGACATCTCCGCCGTGCGCGCGGGCTTCTGCGGGGCGGCGTCGTTGCCACCCGCGGTGGGCCAGCGCTTCAGGCAAGTCACCGGCCGCGGCCTGTTCGAGGTGTATGGCATGACGGAGGCGTCGGGCCTGATCGCGATCGATCCGGTGGCCGGCTCGGGCGGCGAAGGTTCGGTGGGCTACGCGCTGCCCTACACGCGTGTGGAGGTGCGACGGCTCGAGGCCGACGGCCAACTTGGCGCCGCATGCGCGGCGCACGAGATCGGCGTGATCACCGTGCAAGGACCGCACGTGTCGCCGGGCTATTGCAACCCGGAGCACGACACGGGCGTGCTCAGTGGCGGCGTGCTCAACAGCGGCGACCTCGGCTACACCGACGACAGCGGCCGCCTGCACATCGCCGGCCGCAGCAAGGACCTGATCATTCGCAGCGGCCACAACATCGACCCGCTGATGATCGAGAACGCGATGGCCTCGCACCCTGCGGTGGCGCTGGCCGCGGCGGTGGGCATGCCCGACGCCTACGCGGGCGAACTGCCCGTGTGCTACGTGGTGCTGCGCTCCGGCGCCAGCGCCACCGAAGGCGAGCTGAACGAGCATGCGCGGCGCACGATCGGCGAGCGCCCGGCCTGGCCCAAGCACATCCATGTCGTCGATGCGATCCCGCTCACCACGGTGGGCAAGATCTACAAGCCCCAGCTGCGCTGCGACGCCGCCGCGCGTCTGGTGACACGCGTGGTGTGCGAACAGATGGCGCTGCCGCAAGCGCGTGTGCAGGCGAGCGAGGGCGGCCCGCGCGGCCTGCGGGTGGCGGTCACGCTGCCCGAAGCCGCACGCCTTGCGGTACCCGCCGTCGAGCAGGCGCTGGCCACCTATCTGTTCGAAGCGCAGGTGAGCGTCGCCTAGCGCTTGGCTTGCGCCATGCGCCAACTCAGCCGTTGCTCGCCAAGCGCGACGCGATCGGCGCCTCGATCGTCCTCGGCTTGCCGAGAAAGCGCCGGCCGGCCCATACGCGCACCACCAGCGCCGACAGCATCCACGACACCAGGATCGCGGTGCGAGTCCACGGCTCCTTGAGCGCGGGGAATAACGCGCCGCCGGCGAGGATGGAAAACGACGCATGCGTGGCGGCGAAGTTCAGCGCCATCGCGGTCAGGTGCTCCGACAGCCACCACTGCCTGTGATCGTCGCGCCGCACCCAGCGCCACACCATCGCGCCCGCCACCACCAGGCCCAGCACCGCGAACGCGCCCACCATCGCCATGCGCGCCGGCGCGCCCATCCTGGGCACCAGCGCCAGCAGAAACAGCGCATAGCCGCCGAGCAGCAGGCACAGCGCACGGTACGGCCAGCCGAGGTAGCGCTGAATGTGCTCGCGATGGCGCACCGAGCTCCACGCCATCCACACCGAGGCCACCGAGATCAGCGACACGTACACGTCGAACACCGCGCGCAGCGGCGTGCCCGCCTTCACCATGCCGACCGACATCACTCCGGTGGCCGCCAGCAGCGCGGCCATGGCCCACACGTACACGCGGCCGCCGCGGCGGTGCCATGTGTCGCCCTTG
>DATKJN010000495.1:0-3287 GCA_035543655.1 Burkholderiaceae bacterium
GCTGTTGAACAGCCGCTCGGTGTGCTCGCGCAGGCGGAAGATCGCGGTCTTGCCGGCGTCCGTCTTGTAGGCGCGCACGCCCTCGAACGCACCGCAGCCGTAGTGCAGCGTGTGCGTCAGCACGTGGATCTTGGCGTCGCGCCAGTCGACCAGCTTGCCGTCGAACCAGATCTTGCCGTCGCGGTCGGACATCGACATGGGAATACCTCTGCAGGGAGCGAGCGCAGATTCTAGGCCGGGGGGCACCCTCACTCGAACACCCGCCGCGCGTGCACGCCCAAACCGGTGGCGACGCTGGCGAAGCGGTCGCCGCGCACGATCTGCGCATCCGGCGCCACCGCCGCGATCGCGGCCACCAGAGGCTGCAGGCCGGTGGAGCCACCGGTGAAGTACATCGCGTCGAGCTGTCCCGGCTTCAGGCTGGCCTGGCGCAGCGCCTCGCGCGCCGCGCCGACGATGCGCTCGCGGTCGGCGGCGATCGCCTGCATCGCCTGCGGTTCGCGCAGCACGGTGGCCAGCCCGGCTTCGACGATGTTCAGGTCGATCGGTGCGGCGGGCACGCCCGACACCGCGATCTTCGCGTCTTCGGCGCGCGCGGCCAGTGCGTGGCCGAGGCGCTCGTGCAGGATGGTCATCAGTCGCGCGTGCAGCCGCTCGTCGGCAAACCAGTCGCGCATGCCGCGCCACTCGAGCACCCGCGCCGGCGTGTAGCAGGTGTTGATCAGGTGCCACGTCGCGAGATCGAAGTAGATGCCGCTCGGCACCTCTCGTGCCGCGCCGCCGTCGGTGCGCGGCGGGCCGAAGCTGCCATGGCCTGCCAGCGGCAGGATGTGCTGCAGCTCGATGCGGCGGTCGAAGTCGGTGCCGGCCACATGGACACCGTGGTTGGCCAGGATGTCGTCGCGGCGGTCGATGCGGGTGCGGCGCTTGGGGCCGACGCGCACGATGCTGAAGTCGGACGTGCCGCCGCCGATGTCGGCCACCAGCACGGTCTGTTCCTTCTGCACCGAGCGCTCGTGATCGAACGCGGCGGCGATCGGCTCGTACTGGAACAGCACCTTGGTGAAGCCCACGTCATGTGCCACCCGGGTCATCGCATCCTGCGCCGCGGCGTCACGCTCGGGCTCGTCGTCGACGAAGAACACCGGCCGGCCGATCACCGCGCGTGCGATCGGCGCGGCGGCCGCCGCCTCCGCCTTGGCCTTGAGGTGGCGCAGGTAGCTGCCGATCACGTCGAGGTAACGCACCGAGTGGCCGCCGCCGACGTCGGTGCTGCGTTCGACCAGGCTCGAACCGAGGATGCTCTTCATCGAGCGCATCAAGCGCCCTTCGGTGCCTTCGACGTAGGCGGCGATGGCAGCGCGGCCGTGCAGCCGCTGCGGCTGCTGGTGCGAAGCCAGCCCTTCGACGGCATAGAACACCGCGGTCGGCATGCCGGTGAAGCCGTCTTCCAGCACCACCAGTTGCACACCCCCATCGTCAGCGCGCGGCAAGGCCACGGCCGAATTGCTGGTGCCGAAGTCGATCGCGCAGTGAACCGGGCGAGCTCCCATGACCCAAGGGCGCGCCGCCTCGACGCGCCGGTGCAAAGGGGCGCGGATTCTACGGTGTGGCGGCCGGCGCGTGGCTCGTTGTGGCCGCGGCGCGCTGCAGTTCCCAGTGTTCGAGCCGACCGCCGCGCAGCTCGATGCGCACCGCATCGCCGCCGCCATCGCGCCACTCGAAGGTCTCGGGGTCGTCGGCGACCTTGCTGCCCAGGCACTTGGTCAGCGCCAGGATCTGCGGCAGCCGCTGGCCGCGCTGCAGCTTGGCATGCAGCATCACCGCGTTCGGCACCTGGCCCATGGGGGCCTGGCCGGCATTGCGCAACACGCGCAGCGCACGGCTGAACTGCAGCAGCAGCCAAAACACGATCATGGTGAATGCCAGCACCACGCCGGACCAGCCCCACTGCACGTAACCGATCGCGATGGCCAGGGCCGCGAGGGCCCAGCCGACGACGGGGTTGTTCAGCACCGTCAGCGCGACCCGTTGACCATGGTGCGACCGGCGCGCTGCTCGGCCTCGGCGCGCAATGGCGCCGGCAACCGCTTGATCAGCCAGCGGATCGCGAACGGCACCACGACCAGGTCATCGAGCACGCCGAACAGCGGCACGACATCGGGGATCAAGTCCACCGGAGACAACAGGTACAGCACGATGCCCAGCGTGCCGAGCTTCAACCAGCCGGGCGCCTGCGGATGGCGCAACGCATGCCACAGCACGCGCGCATCGCCGCGCACCACGGCCCAGAGCACCGAGAGACGTTTCCACATGGCGGGCATCCTTTCAAACCGGGTTGGCTGAGGCGGCTGGTCGACTCCCACGTGGGGGCAACGGGTGCGCTGACAAGGCGGCCGCGAGCATCAGCCTACAACGAACGCACGATTTCGATCGCCTGCTCGATGCGTTCGACCGCATGGATCGTCAGGCCTTCGAAGGCGCGCGCGTCGGACGTCTTGGGCGCATTGGCCTTCGGCACCACCGCCACCGCGAAGCCGAGCTTGGCCGCTTCGCGCAGGCGCTCCTGCCCGCGCGGCGCCGGGCGCACCTCGCCGGCCAGGCCAACCTCGCCGAAGGCGAGGAAGCCGCGCGGCAGCGGCTTGCCGCGCAGCGAACTCTGGATCGCCAGCAGCACCGCGAGGTCGGCCGCCGGTTCGCCAATGCGCACGCCGCCGACCGCGTTGACGAACACGTCCTGGTCCATGCACGACACGCCGGCATGCCGGTGCAGCACCGCCAGCAGCATCGCCAGGCGGTCGCGGTCGAGGCCCACCGACAGCCGCCGCGGCGCGACACCGCCGGAGTCGACCAAGGCCTGGATCTCCACCAGCAGCGGCCGCGTGCCTTCCAGCGTGACCAGCACGCACGAGCCAGGCACCGGTGCGCCATGCGTCGACAGGAAGATCGCGCTCGGGTTGCTCACGCCCTTGAGGCCGCGCTCGGTCATCGCGAACACGCCGATCTCGTTCACCGCGCCGAAGCGGTTCTTGATCGCGCGCACCAGGCGAAAGCTCGAATGCGTGTCGCCTTCGAAGTACAGCACCGTGTCGACCATGTGCTCGAGCACGCGCGGGCCGGCGAGCGCGCCCTCTTTCGTCACGTGGCCGACCAGCACCACGGCCGTGCCGCTCATCTTTGCCGCGCGTGTGAGTTGCGCGGCGCATTCGCGCACCTGCGCCACCGACCCTGGCGCGGAGGTCAACGCGTCGGAAAACACGGTCTGGATCGAGTCGATGACGCAGAAC
>DATKJN010000496.1:0-3083 GCA_035543655.1 Burkholderiaceae bacterium
GACGATGCCGCCCCAGGTGCGGTGCATCAACCAGCCGATGTAGGTGGCGAGCTGCTGTGCCTCGGGGCCGGGCAGCAACATGCAGTAGTTGAGCGCGTGCAGGAAGCGGCGCTCGCTGATCCAGCGCCGGCGCTCCACCAGCTCGGCGTGCATGATCGCGATCTGCCCGGCCGGCCCGCCGAAGCTGATGAAGCCGAGCTTGAGCCAGAAGCGAAACGCGTCCCAGAAACTCACCGCTGCAGGCGGGCCATCCACCGCGATGCCGGCGGCCGCGACCGTGTTCGTGCTCATGCCGAGCCCTCTTTCTCGAACGCCACCAGCAGCCCTTCGAACACGCCGGCGGCGGTGAGTACAAGCTGGTCGTCGTCGGTGATCGCGTCACGCATTCCGGTGAGCACGCGCTCGACGCCGGCGGCTTCGGGTGGGATCACGCCGCCAGCGTCGAGTGAGTGCACCAGCACGCCCAGGCGCAGCAATGACGGCGTTTGCAGGTCGAAGCTCGCGAGCAGCACCTCGAACGTGACCATCGCGCCAACGTGCGTGAAGGTGGCGCCGTCGAAGTCGAAGCCGATCGCGCGCCTGGGGCAATCGTCCGGCGACTTCAGCCACAGAAAGCGCGCCTGCGGGTCGACGAAGCGGCGGATCAGCCAGGCGCTGGCGAGCCGATCGACCCACGGGCGCCGCCGCGTCGCCCACACCCGGTTGCGGTACGACGCGATGTCGAGCCGCTCGATCGGCCGGGCCGCCGCATGGGGCTCGTCGGGTGCGCTGGCCCGTGCGGCATCGGCCTCGAGCGCCTGCAGCGCCGCTGCCGTCTGCGCTTGTGCCTCGCCGGGAAAGAAGTCGATCGCCACCAGCTGCTCGAACCCCTTGCGCAGCTTGCGCGCCTGCTTCATCACCTGTTGCGCCGTGTCTTCCGACAGTCCGGCACGGCAGGCAGCGATCTCGGCCAGCAAGGTGCCGAACTCGGGCCCGCGGTCGAACAGCGCGCCGTAGTCGGCGCCATCGTGCGGCTCGGCCTCGAACACCTGCGCCTCGCCACCGTTGCCGCGCACGTCGTCGGCCACCGCCTGCAGCGATTGGGCATGGCCATCGGCCGCCGGCATCAGGTACACGCCGTCGCGCAGCACCGCGGCACCCGAGGCCTTCAGCGCGCGCCAGGCGCGCATGCGCGCCGTGGCGTTCTCGGTCGGCAGCGACAGCACCAGCAATTGCCAGGACATGGGAGGGTGACTCTGTCTTTATCTCTACAGTATGTTTGATACTCTACACTGTCTGTTCATTTTGGCAACACACCCTCACCCGTTTGTGGTGTTGCTTGGGC
Source organism: Burkholderiaceae bacterium (assembly GCA_035543655.1). Lineage (GTDB taxonomy): Bacteria > Pseudomonadota > Gammaproteobacteria > Burkholderiales > Burkholderiaceae_C > JAEUPI01. The sequence continues at coordinate 1,325 of DATKJN010000496.1, forward strand.
ACAAACCATAGGAACGGTGGCGCCTCGGTTCACTACAGTGCGCACTCCCCGATGCGAAAGAAATCGGGCGCCGGCCGCTGTCGCCGGCAGCCAACGAGGAGATGCCGATGCCCACCCCCGCCCCCCTTCGCGCCCGCCTGCCAGCGCGTTTCACCGCCCATGCCCTCGCCGCGGTCTGCGCCGCGCTGCCGCTGGCCGCCGCGCAAGCGCAAACCCCCGGCACGCCCACCGTGGTGGTGACCGGCACCCGGCTGCCGCTGTCGGCAGCCGGGCTGGCTCAGAACGTGACCATCATCGACCGCGCCGAGATCGAGGCCAGCCACGCCGCGCGCGTCGAGGACCTGCTGGCGCGCATACCCGGCGCCTATGTCGATCAGGCCGGGCAGTCGGGCAGCTTCGTGTCGCTGTACATGCGCGGCGCCGAGAACAGCCACCTGCTGATCCTGCTCGACGGCGTCAAGCTCAACGATCCCACCACCACGCGCGGCAGCGCGTTCGACCTGTCGGCGATCGACGTCAGCCAGGTCGAGCGCATCGAGGTGCTGCGCGGGCCGGCGTCGGCCGTGTACGGCGGCGAGGCGCTGGCCGGCGTGGTGCACATCATCACCAAACGCGCAGTCGCGGCGGGCGTCGGCGGCAGCGGCTACATCGCGGCCGGCGGCGACGACCATCGCAAGATCGGCGGCTCGGTGGCGTTCGGTTCCGAAAGCGTGCAGGCGCAGCTCGGCGCCGGCCGCAGCGAAGAAGGCAGTTCAGAGGCCGATTCCAAACTGCGCCTGAACACCGTCAACGGCTCGGTGCGATTCACGCCGATCGACAAGCTGACGGCCGAGTTGTTCGGCAGTCACATCGAGCGCAACAGCGAGGCCTTTCCCGACGACAGCGGCGGTCCGCGGCTGGCCGTGAACCGCGCCAAGACGTTGCGCGACAGCACCGACAACCTGTTCGGCGGGCGTTTCAGCTATGGCGACGCGCGCATGGTTCGCATCGATGCCGTGCTGTCGCGCTACGACCGCCAGGAGCGCGCCGACAATGCCGCGGTCGACGCCGGCGTGCGCTTCCCGGTGCCGGCCTTCATCAGCGACACCGACTTCCAGCGCAGCAACGCCACGCTCAGCGCCACGCACGACTACAACGATCGCGCCAGCATCGTCGTCGGCCTGGAGTACCAGAAGGAAGAAGGCAATCTCACCAGCGTGGGCGACTTCCTGTTCGCCGGCAGCCCGCAGACCTTCTCGTTCCAGCTCGACCGCAAGACCCAGTCGGTGTTCGTCGAAGGGCGCATGCGCCTGCTGCCCGAGCTGGCCGTGCAGGTGGGCCTGCGCTACGACGACGTCGAAGGCCTCGACAGCGAGACCACGCCGCACCTCGGGCTGGTGTGGGACCTGCCCAATGGCGCCACCACGCTGAAGGCCAACTACAACGAGGGCTTCAAGCCGCCCAGCTTCTTCGCCCTCGGCTTCCCGATCGGCGGCAACCCCGACCTGCGGCCCGAGCGCAGCAAGAACATCGAGCTGGCGCTGGCGCACAAGCTCGACGCCAGCGGCTCGCAGGTGCAGGTGAGCGTGTTCCGCACCGAGTACGAAGACCTGGTCGACTTCGACGCCACCACGTTCACCAACATCAACCGCGGCAAGGTCGTGGTCCAAGGCATCGAGCCGGAACTGCGCTTTCAGCTGATGCCCAACTGGCGCGTGCAGGCCAATGCCACGCTGCTCAAGATCGAGGAGCGCGACGGCCGACAGCCGCTGCGCAACCG
>DATKJN010000497.1:0-2563 GCA_035543655.1 Burkholderiaceae bacterium
AGGCGTGATGCTCAATGCCACCTACATCTTCGGCTCGATCCCCGAGTAGGCTGCCGGCGCCTGGAGGCGCCAAGCCTCAGAAGCGGATGCCTGCCGGTGCCGGTGGGGCCGGTGGCGGTGGCGCTGGCTCGGCCGCCGGCGCGGGTGCAGCAGGCCGCTCCTGTTGAGCGGCGGCTTCGGCCTGGCGTTGCACCAACGGCGTGGCCGCCGGCTGCTGATAGCCACGCGGCAGGCGCGACTCGCGCGGGTAGCCGGCCGCATCGAGATAGGAATGCCAGTCGCTGTCCGCGAAACCCCGCAGCGCCTGCGTGCCGATCATCAGCGTCGGGATCGAACGGCCTCCGGTCAGACGATTGAGCGCTTCCGCATCCTCTTCGGAGCTGACGCGACGTTCTGCGAAGGGGACACCGCGAGCGGCGAGCAGCCGGCGCCCGGTTTCGCAAGGCGCACAGTCGGCACCGGTGTACAGCGTGACCGGGTAACGCGTGCTTACTTGCCGCAGTTCGAGGGGCAGGTTGGCCAGCGGTGCATCACCCGCTGGCGCCTCCGTGCGGGCGCCCACTGGCGCAGGACGCCCGGTGGCGGCCGGCGGCGGCCGGTCGGTGTAGGTCACGGTGCCATCGGGACCCACCACCTTGTACAGCGCGTGGCCCGGCAACGCGAAGCACGCCAACGCAAGGGCCGGCACCAGTCGCAACAGCGGATTCATGCGCGGCAATCTATCCGAGCCGGGCTGCCGGCTCAAGCGATTCCTTGGTGGCGGAGCAACGCAGTGATACTTGGTTCACGACCGCGGAAGGCTTTGAAGCTGTCCAGCGCGTCGCGGCTGCCACCGACCTCGAGGATCTCGCGCCGGTAGCGCCGCCCGGTATCGACATCGAACAGCCCTTTTTCCTCGAATGCGCTGTACGCGTCGGCCGACAGCACCTCGGCCCACTTGTAGCTGTAGTAGCCGGCACTGTATCCACCCGCAAAGATGTGCGAGAAGCTGTGTTGCAGCCGGTCGTCGCGCCCGCGGTCGACCACTGCCACTTCGGTGCGCACTTCGTCAAGCACCTGCTGGACGGCCTGCGCCGCCGCCGGTTCGTGATGAATGCGCATGTCGAACAGTGCGTACTCGACCTGGCGCAGCATCTCCAGTGCGCTGTGAAAGTGGCGCGCCGCGACCATCTTGTCGAACAATGCACGCGGCAGCGCGGAGCCATCGTCCACGTGGGCACTCAGGCGCGACAGCACCTCCCACTCCCAGCAGAAGTTCTCCATGAACTGGCTCGGCAGCTCGACCGCATCCCATTCGACGCCCGAGATGCCCGCCACCGCAAGCTCGTCGATGCGCGTGAGCATGTGGTGCAGGCCGTGGCCGAACTCGTGGAACAACGTGATCAGGTCGTCGTGCGTCAGCAGCGCATCTCGCCCTTGCACCGCGGGCGCGAAATTGCACACCAGGTAGGCCACCGGCGTCTGCAGCAGGTGCGCACCGTCCGGACGGCGCCAGCGGCCGCGAGCGTGGTCCATCCACGCGCCCGGTCGCTTGCCGGCACGCGAAAACGCGTCGAGATAGAACTGGCCCACCAGCGCGCCGTCGCGCTCGATGCGGAACACGCGCACGCTGTCGTGCCAGACCGGTGCCTGATCGGGCGTGATGCGCAGCTCGAACAGCGTCTCGACGATTCGAAACATGCCATCCAGCGCGCGCTCGAAGGTGAAGTACTGCTTGACCTCGTGGTCGCTGAAGGCAAAACGCTGCTGCCGCAGCCGCTCGGCGACGAAGCGGTGATCCCAGGGCTGCAGGGTGTCGATGCCGAGGTGCTGACGTGCGAACTGCCGCATCTCGACGAGTTCGCGCTCGGCTTGTGGACGCGAGCGCCGCCCGAGATCACGCAGGAACTGCATCACCTCTTCTGGCGTGCGCGCCATCTTGGTGGCCAGCGACAGCTTGGCGTAGTCGGTGAAACCGAGCAGCTGGGCATGCTCCTGGCGCAGCGCCAGCAGCTCGATCATCAGGGTGCTGTTGTCGTGGGGCGCTGGACCAAGGTCACTGGCCACCGTGTAGTAGGCGCGGTGCAGCTGCTCGCGCAGCGCACGATTGGTGGCGTACTGCATCACCGGCAGCCAACGCGGCGCCTGCAGGCTCAACTTGCAGCCGTCGCGCCCGTCGGCGAGGGCATCGGCGCGCAGCGCGGCGCACACGTCATCGGGCACGCCGGCGAGGTGAGACGAGTCCACATAGAGCGCGAACGAATCGATCGCATCCTGCACGTGCTCCTCGAAGCGCTGGGAGCGCTCCGCGAGCTGATCCTGGATCTGCAGGAAGCGCGCTCGTTCGACGCCGCGCAACTGCGCACCGGCGAGGACAAAATCTCGCACGGCGTTGGTCAGCGCGCGGCGACGTGGCCCGTCGAGCGCGTCGGCGTCGGCATCGATCGCGCGGTACTTGGCGAACAGCTTCTCGTCGGCGCCCAGCCGGGCATAGAACGCCGTGATGCGCGGCAGGTTCTGGTTGACCACGGCGCGCAGCTCGGGCGTGTCGCACACCTGGTTCAAGTGGCTCACCGTGCCCCAG
>DATKJN010000498.1:0-3668 GCA_035543655.1 Burkholderiaceae bacterium
CGGCCCATGATCTCGGCCAACGGCGCGTACTCCTGATTGCTCAGGCCGGCACCAAGGTCGCTGTCGGGGAGGAACAGATTCCACAGGTTGGCCTTGCGCGCCTTGGGCTTCAAGTCCTCGATCACCTTCAATGGGGTCCAGCGTTTGCCGGCCTCGGTGTTGGCACGAAGTTCGTCGGCGTAGCGCGCCTCTGCCGGATAGACGTGCTCGTCCATGAACGCGTTGACGCGGGCCTGCAGGTCTTGTGTCCGTTGGCTGTAGCCGAAGTCCATGGGTGCTCCTTGTGTGTGAGGTGAATCAAGCGGCCTGCGCGAATCGCCAGGCCATTTGCGCCAGCGCGAGCGTGGCATCGCCGGTGGCACGCGCCTGCGTGCTGGCGGCCGTGCCCTCGACCACGCGCTTGGCAATGCCTTGCGTGATCGCGGCCAGGCGGAACAGGTTGTAGGCGAGGTAGAAGTTCCAATCGGCCATCACCGCATCGGGGTCGGCACGACCGGTGCGTTCGCAATAGCGGCGCACGTAGTTGCGCTCGTTCGGGATGCCGAGCGCCTCATGGTCGAGGCCACCGATGCCGCGGAACGTACCGGGCGGAATGTGCCAGGCCATGCAGTGGTAGCTGAAGTCGGCCAGCGGATGGCCGAGCGTCGACAGTTCCCAATCGAGCACCGCGGCGATGCGCGGCTGGCCGGCGTGGAAGATCAGGTTGTCGAGCCGGTAGTCGCCGTGCACGATCGACGCCTGCGATTCGTCGAGCGCCGTGGCCGGTAAGTGCGCCGGTAGCCAGTCGATCAACCGGTCCATCTCCGGAATCACTTGCAGCTGCGACGCGATGTACTGCTTGGACCAGCGGCCGAGCTGGCGTTGGAAGTAGTTGCCCGGCTTGCCATAGTCCGTCAAGCCCACCGCAGCCACGTCGACGCTGTGCAGCGCCGCGATCACGCGGTTCATCTCGTCGTAGACCTCGGCGCGCCCTTCGCGGGTGAAGCCGGGCAACGACTGCTCCCACAGCACGCGGCCTTCGACGAACTCCATCACGTAGAACGCCCGGCCGATCACCGACTCGTCGTCGCAGAGCAGGAACATCTGCGCCACCGGGACCTCGGTGCGCGCCAGCGCGCTCATGACGCGGAACTCGCGTTCGATCGCGTGCGCGGACGGCAGCAGCTTGGCCACCGGGCCCGGCTTGCTGCGCATCGCAAACGTGCGCTGCGGCGTGATCAGCTTGTAGGTGGGATTGGATTGGCCGCCTTTGAACTGCTCCACCGTGAGGGGTCCGGCAAAACCGGGCAGCTCACGCTGCAGGTGGCGCTCGAGTGCGCCCACGTCGAATGCATGGCGCTCCGAGACCGCCTTCGTGCCGATGAACTGGTCCATCGATTCCATTCTTGCGCTCCTCGACCTCGGCCCTTCAGCGTTCGGCAATCGCCAGCAGCTTGTCGCGCGACAGCACCACCAACCGGGTCGGCTCGACGCGCACAGCGCCCTGGCGCTCGAAGCCCTTGAGCTCCTGGTTCACGCGCTGGCGCGACGCGCCGAGCAGCTGCGCAAGGTCTTCCTGTGCCAGCTGCAGCGCGATGCGGATCTCGGCGCCCTGGGCCACGCCGTAGCTCTTGACCAGCATCAGGATCTGCCGCGCCAGGCGTGCGCCGAGCGGCAAGGTGTTCAGGTCTTCGATCAGATTGAACATCAGTCGCAGGCGCCGGCAGTTCAGGCGCAGCAGCGCCTCGTACAACTCGACGTGCTGGGCAAGCAACTCCTTGAAGTCGGCCTTGCGCACTACCAGCAGTGTGGTGTCGCCATGGGTACTGGCATCGTGCGTGCGCGGCAGTCCATCGAACAACGCGATGTCGCCGAACCACGTGCCTGGCTCGGCGTAGGTCAACACCACTTGCTTGCCCGCCAGCGACACGCCCGAGATGCGCACCGCACCGCGTGCCACGCCGCACCACTGCTCGGCGGGGCCTCCGCGCGACGCGAGCGGCGCGGCATCGGGATACCGTTTGACAACCGCGCGCGCGCGGATGTCGTCGCGAAGCACCGGCGACAAGCGCGAAAACCATGCACCCGAATCGATGTGGTGCTGCTCCTCGATGGTCAGGTTGTTTGCGCTCTTCATGGGTGTCCCGGCGGTGACTGGAGTCCACCGCCCGGAAGCTGTATTGTCCATGCCCATCGCCGCGCACCGTCAGAGGACACACCATGAGTTCCGCTCCGCTCGTCCTGCCCAGCCGCCGTGACCGCATTGCACCCGACGAGTGGAAGCTTCGGTGTGATCTTGCCGCCGCGTACCGCCTGGTGGCGCTGTTCAAGTGGGACGACTTGGTGTTCACGCACATCAGCGCCCGCGTGCCGGGACCGGAAGAGCACTTCCTGATCAACCCGTACGGCCTGATGTTCGAGGAGATCACCGCATCGAGCCTGGTGAAGATCGATCAGCAGGGCAACAAGGTCGAGGACTCGCCGTTTCCGGTCAATCCGGCCGGGTTCACGATCCACAGCGCGGTGCATGCTGCGCGCCACGACATCACTTGCGTGCTGCACACCCATTCGCTCAACGGCGTCGCGGTGTCGGCACAGAGAGAGGGGCTGCTGCCGATCTCGCAACAGTCGATCTTCATCGTCGGAGACATGGGGTATCACGATTACGAAGGCGTGGCGCTCAACGACGACGAAAAACCGCGTCTGGTGCGTGATCTCGGGCACCACAAGTACCTGATGCTGCGCAACCACGGTCTGCTGACGGTGGGTGCGACGGTGGCCGAGGCCTGGCAGGCGATGTACTTGTTCGAAGCCACCTGCACGATCCAGGTCAGGGCGCAGGCCGGCGGCGGAGAGCTGATCCCAATCGGCAAGCCGATCATCGCCGGCGCCAAGCAGATGGCCGAGCAGGCGACCAAGGGGCAGGGCAGTGCTCTGGTGTGGCCGGGCCTGCTGCGCCGCCTGGAGCGCACGTTTCCGGGTTACGACCAGTAGTCGCCGGCCCTCGGCGGCCGCGTCACGAGAACCGCGGCTTGCGCTTCTCGAAGAATGCGCGCAGCCCTTCGGCAGCGTTGTCGTGCTGCAGATTGGATGCGAACTGCTCACGCTCGGCATCGAGCTGGTCGCGCAAGGTGCGCGAAGGCGCGTGCTCGACCAACGCCTTCACGCTCGCCACCGCGTTGCTGGCGGTCTGGCTCAAACGCTCGGCCCAGGCCAGCGCCTCGGTCAGCGCCTGACCGTCGGAGGCCACGGCGTTCACCAAGCCCAGCATGTGCCATTGCTGCGCGGTCATCGGCTCAGGCAGCCACAACAATTGCAGCACCAACGCACGCGGCAGGGCCTGCGCCAAGTGCCAGGTGCCACCGCCGTCGGGCGACAAGCCGGCGCGCCCATACGACATCGTGAAACGCGAACTTTCTGCGGCAATGATCAGGTCGCACGCCAGTGCGAGCGAGCATCCGCCCCCGGCGGCATGGCCTTCGACTGCGGCGATCACCGGCTTCGGGAACTCCCGGATGGCCTGCACGAAGGTGTGGAACCGATCGATGCCGCTGCGCAAGGTGTCGATCGGCCCCGCCCGCGATGCGGCCAGCCGGTTGAGGTCGCCGCCGGCACAAAAGTGCGCACCCTCGCCGCGCAGAATCACGCAGCGCAGTTCGGGGTCTGAATCGAATGCGCTCAGCACCTCG
>DATKJN010000499.1:0-5130 GCA_035543655.1 Burkholderiaceae bacterium
CCACTCGAGCAGCACCTGTCGCAGGCTCTTCTGCGTGGGCTTGCCATCGCGGCCGACCATCGTCAGGTTGATCGGTGCGCTCGTTTCGAGGCTGGTGTGGGCGAGCAGCGTGGCCGTGAGCTCGGCCGGATCGATCGTGCGCGTCTTCGGTTCGAACACCAGGCGCACCGGCGCGTCCTTGCCCGACTCGTCGCGCACGGTGTCGAGCACCGACAGCACGGTCTGCTTCAGTTGCGCCTGCTCTTGCGAGACCGCTTTCTTGCCCGCCTTGACCTTTGGATTGGTGAGTTCCTCGATCTCCTCGAGCACCTTCTGTGCGCTGGTGAACGGCGGCAGTTCGGTCACCACCATCTGCCACTGTCCGCGCGCCAGGTCCTCGATCTTCCAGCGCGCACGCACCTTGAGCGAGCCGCGCCCCGACGTGTACGCCGCACGGATCTCCTCGCTGCTGCTGATCAGCTGGCCACCGCCGGGATAGTCCGGCCCGGGCACCAGATCGAACAGGTCGTCTTCCTTGAGCTTTTCGTCGCGGATCAGCGCCACCGCGGCGGCGGCGACTTCGCGCAGGTTGTGGCTCGGAATCTCGGTGGCCAGGCCCACCGCAATGCCCGACGATCCGTTGAGCAGCACGAAGGGCAGGCGCGCCGGCAGCAACGCGGGCTCCTCGGTCGAGCCGTCGTAGTTGGGGATGAAGTCGACCGTGCCCTCATCGAGCTCGTCGAGCAGCAGCCGCGCGATCGGGTTGAGCCGCGCCTCGGTGTAGCGCATGGCCGCTGCGCCATCGCCATCGCGGCTGCCGAAGTTGCCCTGACCGTCGACCAGCGGATAGCGCTGCGAAAAGTTCTGCGCCATGCGCACCAGCGCGTCGTAGGCCGCGGTATCGCTGTGCGGATGAAACTTGCCGAGCACGTCGCCAACCACGCGCGCGCTCTTCACCGGCTTGGGACCCTGCGCGCCCGCAAAGCTCAGCCCCATGCGGTGCATCGAGTAGAGGATGCGGCGCTGCACCGGCTTGTTGCCGTCGCACACGTCGGGCAAGGCGCGGCCCTTCACCACCGACAGCGCGTACTCCAGGTAGGCGCGTTCGGCGTACTGCGCCAGCGAGACGGCGTCGTTGCCGTCGGCAACCGGCATCAGAGAAAGCTGTTCTGGCATCTCGAAATCACTTGAATATCAATGCGGAAACTGTTCTCGCAGCTTAAGTTTCCAGAATTTTCCGGTCGAGGTTCTCGGGATGGCTGGCAGCACCTCGTAGCGGTCGGGAAGCTGCCACTTGGCGAAGCCGTGGCGGCCCAGGTGCTCGTTCAAGGCCGGCGGCGCCGCATTCTGGCCCGCCTTGAAGACCACGCAGGCCAACGGCCGCTCGCCCCATTTTTCATGCGGGATCGCGATCACGGCGGCCTCGGCGATCGCCGGGTGCGCCATCAGCGCGTTCTCGAGATCGACCGACGAGATCCACTCGCCGCCGGACTTCACCAAATCCTTGGTGCGATCGGTGATGCGCAGGTAGCCGAGCGAATCGAGCGTGGCCACGTCACCGGTGCGCAGCCAGCCGTCTTCGCTGAACTTGTCGGGCGTGGCGCCGACGCGGTGGTATGAGCCGGTGATGAACGGGCCCTTGACCTGCACCTCGCCCATCGTCTTGCCGTCCCACGGAGCCAGGTCGCCGCTGTCGGTACGCAGGCGCAGCGACACCAGCGGCGCGATGATGCCGGCGGTGGCGGCCCGCTTGAACTGTTCGTCGTCGCCGGCGTCGAGCAACTCGGTGCGCGGGTACACCACGGTGGCCAACGGCGAGGTCTCGGTCATGCCCCAGCCCTGCTTGATCTCAATGCCGTGTTTGGCAAAGGCACGGATCAGCGCCTCGGGCACTGCGGCACCGCCGACCAACGAGCGCATGCCGCCGGGCAGTTTCCAGCGTGAGGAGCCTTCGCTGACCGCGCGGTCGTAGGTCTGGATCAGGCTGAGCCAGATCGTCGGCACGCCGAGCGACATGGTCGGTGGCTGCAGCGTCATCAGGTCGAGCAGGTCGTCGGGATGCAGGTGCGGACCCGGGAACACCATCTTCGCGCCCTGCATCACCACGCCGTACGGAATGCCCCAGCAGTTGGCGTGGAACATCGGCGTGGCCGGCATCACCACGTCGGTGTTGTGCAAGCCCCAGACGTCTGCGCCCATGCCGACCAGGGTGTGGAGGATCGTCGAGCGGTGAGAGTACGCCACACCCTTGGGCCGCCCGGTGGTGCCCGACGTGTAGCACATCGCCACCGGGTCGGTCTCGGCGTGCGGCACGTACTCGAAGGCATCCGCGTCACCGCTGCGCAGCAACGCTTCGTAGTCGGTGAACTCGGCATCGACGCGGGCGCCGGCGAACGGGAACACGATCACTTTCTCGAAGCGGTGCAGGTGCGCGAACTGCTTGTACAGAGGCAGCAGCACGTCGTCGACGATCAGGAAGCGGTCTTCGGCGTCGGCGGCGATCCAGCCGATCTCATCGGGCGAAAGCCGCAGGTTGAGCGTGTGCATCACGCCACCGGCGGCCGGAATGCCGAAGTAGCACTCCAGGTGGGCATGGTGATTCCACGCCAGCGTGGCGACGCGGTCACCCTTCTTCAGCCCGAGTTCGAGCAGTGCGGACGCCAGCGCGCGGGTGCGTTCGCCGTATTCGGCATAGCTGTGCGTGCGCAACGATTTGTCCGGCAGCCGCGACACGATCTCGCTGCGCGCGAAGATCGTGCGCGCGCGCTCCAGCACGTCGTTCAGCGACAAGGGGACGTCCATCATCGTGGCGTGCATGCGAATCTCTCCTGCGGTCAAGGCGAGGCGTGAAGCCTCATCTCCCGAGCGCCGCGCGCGTGGCGGCGCTGCAGCAAGGCCCAATACAGTTCCAGTACCTGGTGCACGTGGGCGCGCGTCTCGTCGATCGCCGGCATCTGGCCACCACTGCGCTGCACGGCGCCCTCGCCCGCGCTCCAGGCGGCCAACGCAATGTCGATGCGCCGGTGGCGCTTCAACAGATCGGCCATCAGGCGCGTGCCCACGGTGATGTTGGTGCGCGGTTCGGCCAAGCGCTCAGTGGTCGCGGCCGGTGCAACGTCTTTTGGCAGGAAGCGCTGCGCGGTCGATGGCATCACCTGCATCAGGCCGACCGCGCCCTTGGGTGACAGGGCCTTCTCGTTGAAGCCGGACTCGACCGCAATCAACGCGATGATCAACTCCATGTCGACGCCATACCGCGACGACGCCTCGCGCACCCACGGCTGCACGCGCTTGACCTCGGGCGCGATCTCGAGCCAGATGAGAATCGCCGAGGGTGACGTGGTCTTGCCCGGGACCTTGGTGCTCGCCGTCGCCGACGCCGCCGCATCGCCGATCACGAGGCTGTAGCGGGAGTCAATCTGTCGTTCGGCAAAGTGCGCCATGCCCTGGGCGTCGACATACCCCCACAGCGCTGCATGGCCGGCCGAACCCGCCACCCACGCCGCCATCGCGATGCCCGCTGTGCGCAGCGCCGCAAGCCTCGTCAACCGATCTCCGTGTACTGCGAGTAGAACCGCTCGAGGCGCGACGCGTCGAACCCCACGACCATCTCCTTGAACCGCTGCTCGATGATGTTCTTGTGCATCACGAGCCACCGCACCGATGTCTTCCTGAGGTCGGCGTATGACCCATTCTCCACGCCGTAGACCAGTGGAAACCGATCGAGCAGAAAGTCCAGGAAGTCCGGCAACGACGTGCGGTGCATCGCGTTGAGGCACCAGGCATTCAACTCCAGTTGGACAACGCATCGATTCGCGGCGATGGTCGACCAGCCGCCTTCGATGACCTTGCGTTCGTATCCCTCGACGTCCATCTTGACGAAGTCGACAGACTGCACATCGAGGCTCGCCGCCAGATCGTCGAGCCGTCGGACTTCGATCCCGGCGCTGTCGCCCGCACCGACGACCGAGTCGGACACGAAGGCGCCGGAGCGATTGGAATCGGCGTAGTTCATCTGCGAGGTCTTGTTCTCGTTGCCCAGCGCGATGTTGATGCCGACGCAGTTCAGATGGCCCGATGCATGGATGTTTCGCTGCCAATGAGCGTACGTCTTCGGCACCGGCTCGAATGCCACGACGCGACGGGCCGACTGGGCAAAGAGAATGGAGGTGCAGCCGATGTTGGCTCCGACATCGAGCACCACGTCCTGCGGGCGCACAAGGGTCGAATAGAGCCGCGTCATGCGCGGCTCGAACCGGTTCGCCCTCACGGCCCGGCGCACCGCGGCTTCGATCCTGTGCAGGGTCCCGGGCCGCATCGCTCGCAGGTAGGCGTCGTCCGAGCAAATTCGATAGGACTTGCTTCCGATCGAAAGCCGTACTTCGGTCGTCTGCACGTGCTCATCCCCATTTCTTGTTTGCGCAGCCGAGCCAGCTGCGATCGCGCCCGACTTCAAAAGCTGCCGCGTCAGCCCGTGTACTCCTGTCCAAGCGCGACGCGCGCCGCGTACTCCCGGTCGAGCATGCTCATCACGATCAGCGAGTCATAGCCGTCGGCGCCATCGGCGGTGACGCGCACGCTCTCGCGCAAGCGCCCTTCTTCGACGAAGCCCTCACTCTGGTACAGCGCCAGCGCGCGCGTGTTGAGCTGCTTCACGTCAAGCCAGAAGCGGTGCGCATGGAGGTCGCGAAAGGCCATTCGCTTCAGCTGCCGCACGCATTCGCGGCCCAGACCCTGGCCCTTGGGCTGCAACACCACCCGCTTGAGCTCCACGCTGCGGTGCGGGTTGCGACAGCCCTGCAGGATCACGAAGCCAGCGGATTCGTAGGCCTCGCCGGCCTCGACGATGAAATGACGAAAGTCGGGGAAACGCACCGCGCCTTCATGTTGCGTGCGATCCCACGGCGTGATGAACGGCAGATTCAGCGCATCGGTCTCGACCGTGATCACGAAGTCGAGGTCGCTCAGCATCGTCGGCCGCAGCCGAAGCCGCGGGCGCACGAGCATGTTAGACATCGAGGTCCACCGAATCGGCCATCTGCTCCATCAGGTCGCGTCGCGCCTGCGCCTCGCCCTTGCCCATCAGTCGTGTCAGCGACTGCGCCGTGGCGTCGGGGCCGAGGTCGGTGAACGCCACTTGCAGCAGCCGAC
>DATKJN010000500.1:0-3128 GCA_035543655.1 Burkholderiaceae bacterium
GACCGCCCCGATCGAGCGCAACCGCCTGGCCGCTGCCCGCGTGCTCGTGGTGGGCGACGCGATGCTCGACCGCTATTGGTTCGGCGCGGTGGATCGCATCTCGCCGGAGGCGCCGGTGCCGGTGGTGCTGGTGCAGCGGGAGGAGGAGCGCCTCGGCGGCGCGGCCAACGTGGCGCTCAACGTACGCAGGCTGGGTGCCCACGCCACACTGCTCAGCGTGATGGGCGACGACGAGCCGGCGCGCGCCGTGATGCGCCTGCTCGAACTTGAAGGCGTCGAACGTGTGCTCGGCCAGGACCCGGCGCTGCGCACCACGATCAAGCTGCGCGTGGTCGGCCGCTCGCAGCAGCTGCTGCGGGTGGACTTCGAGAACCGACCCGACCATGAGTTGCTGGCCCAGATGCTGGGCGACTTTCAGCGCGTGCTCCCCGAGCACGACGCCGTGCTGTTCTCCGACTACGGCAAGGGCGGTCTGGCGCACATCGGCCGCATGATCGAGTTGGCACGCGCCGCCGGCAAACCGGTGCTGGTCGATCCGAAAGGACCGGACTTCTCGCGCTACGCCGGCGCCAGCGTGATCACGCCCAACCGCAACGAGCTGGCGCAGGCGATGGGCCCATGGCAAAGCGAGACGGAGCTCGCAGCGCGGGTCGCATCGCTGCGTCGCGACGCGCACATCGACCAGGTGCTGCTCACGCGGTCGGAAGAAGGCATGACGCTGTTCGATGCCCAAGGATCGTTTCACGTGCCGGCAGTGGCGCGCCAGGTGTTCGACGTGACGGGTGCGGGCGACACGGTGATCGCGACCATGGCCGCCATGCTGGCGGCCGGCTTGTCGCCACGCGAGGCGGTGCCGATCGCCAACCGCGCCGCCGGCATCGTGGTGAGCCAGTTCGGCACCGCAAGCGTCAGCTACGACGAGTTGTTCGCGCCGGAGGCTCCGCAATGAAGGTCGTGGTCACCGGCGCTGCCGGCATGATCGGCGCCAACCTGCTGCGCGGCCTCAACGCGGCCGGCATCGACCACATCATCGCGGTCGACGACCTCACGCACGGCGCCAAACACCGCAACCTGCGCGACGCACGCATCGCCGACTACTTCGACCGCGGCGAGTTCTACCCCCGTTTCGCGCGCGGCGACTTCGGTGCCGTCGACGCGGTCCTGCATCAGGGCGCGTGCTCCGACACCATGGAGCACAACGGCCAGCTGATGATGGCGCTGAACTACCGCTGCACCAAGGATCTGCTCGACGCCTGCCAGGCACACGGCACGCGTCTGATCTACGCGTCGTCGGCCGCGGTGTACGGCGGCAGCACGGTGTTTCGCGAGACGCCCGAACACGAGCGGCCGCTCAATGTCTACGGCTATTCCAAGCTGCTCACCGACCAGGTGGTCCGGCGCATGTTGCCGGCCGCCACGTCGCAAGTGGTTGGCCTGCGTTACTTCAACGTCTACGGCCCGCACGAGCAGCACAAGGGCCGCATGGCATCGGTGGCGTTCCACCACAGCGCACAGTTCAGGAGTGAGGGGCATGTGCGGCTGTTCGGCGCCTATGGCGGTTACGGCCCGGGCCAACAGGTGCGCGACTTCATCCACGTCGACGACGTCGTGGCGGTCAACCTGTGGTTCCTCGCGCATGGCGGCGCCAAGGGCGTCTTCAACGTGGGCACCGGGCGTGCACAGCCGTTCAACGATGTCGCGCACTCGGTGGTCAATGCCTGGCGCGCACGAGAGGGCACGGCACCGCTGTCGTTGCCGCAGTTGGTGGCACAGGGCCTGGTCGAGTACATCGACTTCCCGCCGGCGCTGGTCGGCAAATACCAGTGCTTCACCCAGGCCGATCTCGGCGCGCTGCGCGACGCCGGCTGCGATCACCGCTTCATGGACGTCGCCACCGGCGTCCAGCGCTATGTGAGCTGGCTGGTCGAACAACCGGCCGACTGAGGCTACAGGTCGAGCGTGGCTTCGACCAGCGCGCACAGCGTGTGGCCGATGAAGATGTGGGCCTCCTGGATGCGGGCCGTGGTCTGGCTCGGCACCACCAGCGCCACGTCGCTCAAGGCCTTGAGCGTGCCGCCGTCGCGGCCCAGCAGCCCGATCACGCCGATGCCGAGTTCGCGCGCGGCGATCGCGGCGCGCTGCACATTGGGCGAGCGGCCAGAGGTGGAGATCGCCACCAGCACGTCGCCTTTCCGACCCAGGCCCCGCAGCTGGCGCTCGAACACCTGGTCGAAGGCGTAGTCGTTGGCGATGCAGGTGAGCGCGGAGCTGTCGGTCGACAGCGCCAACGCCGCCAGCGGCCGGCGATCGTCGACGAAGCGTCCGGTGAACTCCGATGCCAGGTGCTGGCTGTCGGCGGCGGAACCGCCGTTGCCACAGAACATGACCTTGCCGCCGGCGCGCAGTGCATCGCCGATGCGGTCTGCCGCACGTTGCACGTCGCCGGCCAGCGCATCGAGCTGCGCGAACAGCGCCCGGTGCTCGGCCAGGTGATCGCCAAAAGGTAGACTCAAGACCGCCCCGAACGATCGAACACGCCGCGCATTGTGCCGCCAGACGCCTCGTCCAAGTTCATCCACGCTGCGGCGATCGCCGCGCGCCAATGGGCGCGACCCTTGGTGTTCACCAACGGGGTGTTCGACGTGCTGCACCGGGGCCATGTGAGCTACCTGCAGCAGGCGCGTGCCCTGGGCGCCGCACTGGTGGTCGCCGTCAACAGCGACGCCTCGGCACGGCAGCTCGGCAAGGGGCCCGACCGGCCGCTCAACAACGAGATGGACCGTGCGCTCGTGATCGCGGCGTTGCAGGCGGTGGACCACGTGGTCCTGTTCGACGAAGCCACGCCGTGCGAGATGATCGAGCGCATCCGGCCCGATGTGTACGTGAAGGGCGGCGACTACGACGTCGATCGGTTGCGCGAGACTGAACTCGTGCGGAGCTGGGGCGGTCGTGCGGTCGCGATCCCGTTCGTCGACGGCTATTCGACCACGCGGCTGGTCGAGCGCATCCGCAAGAGCTGATCGAGCGCAGTGACGCAGCACCGGGCCGTCTTTCTCGACCGCGATGGCGTCATCAACGTCGATCGCGGCTATGTGCACAAGGTGGAAGACTTTCGCTTCGTGCCGGGC
>DATKJN010000501.1:0-4215 GCA_035543655.1 Burkholderiaceae bacterium
CACCAGTTCCTCGAGGTGGTGGCGCCCACGCGCGACGGCACCACCGCGGGCCGCTACCTGCAGCGCTCGGGCGGGCGCGGTGGCTACATGGCGATCTTCGACACGCACGATCCCGAACGGCGCCGCGCGCACGCCGAGGCGCTGGGCATCCGCATCGCGCACGTGATGGACTACCCCGCGTTCTTCGGCATCCAGCTGCACCCCGCGGATTGCCGCGCGACGATGCTGGAGTTCGATCGCTCCGAAGGCAACGAGCAGCTCGACGGTGCCTACTGGCCCGCTGGCCCGCACTGGCACGCCGGGCAACGCCTCGATCGCGTGAGCGCTCTCCGTTGCATCGACGTCGTGAGCCCGCAGCCCGACGACCTGGCCGCGCACTGGGCACGCATCATCGACGCGCCGCTGCAGCGCGACGCCAACGGCGAGGCCGTGTTGCGCTTCGACCTGGGCAGTGTGCGCTTCACGCGCGCACGCGACAGCGCCGAGCGGCTCGACGCGCTGCACGTCGACGTCGACGATGCCGAACGTGTGATGGCCACGGCGCGTGCGGCCGGATGCGGCACCGAAGGCGCCGGGGCCGACCGCGGGTTCGTGCTCGGCGGTGTGCGCTTCGTGCCGCACACGCACGCGGCGCCACAGAAGGCCCGCGCATGAACGACACGCTCTTTGCCCAAGGCGCCGATGCGGCGATGCTGGCCGACAGCGTCGACCACTTTCTCGCCGACCACTACACCTTCGAGCAGCGCCGCAAGCGCCTCGCCATGGGCCCTGGGCAGCGTGGCTGCTGGGCTCAGCTGGCAGAGCTCGGCTGGCTCGGCCTGCCGCTGCCCGAGTCGCTCGGTGGCTATGCCGGGCGCTGGCTCGACGTGGCGTTGTTGATGCAGCGCTTTGGCCGCGCGTTGGTCGTCGAACCGTACATCGCCAACGTGGTGCTGGCCGGTGGCCTGCTGGCGCGCGTGGGATCCCAAGCGCAACAGCTGCGCTGGCTGCAGCCGATGATGGAGGGCCGCGCCCAACTCGCGCTCGCCTATCTGGAGCGCGCGTCGCGCCACACGTGGCAACAACCCCAGGCCGAGGTCGGCGTGCGCAACGGCCGCACGGAGCTGAATGGACGCAAGTCCGTCGTGCTCGGCGGCGCCACCGCCGATGCCTTCATCGTCTGGGCACGCGACAGCGACGCGCTGCGCACGCCGGCGCTGTTCCTGATCGAACGCAGCCGGCATGGCGTGTCCTGCGTGCCGACGCCGACGATCGATGGCCACGCCGCCGCCGAGCTGACGTTCGACGCGGTGCGGGTGTCGGCCGACGACCGCGTTGGCACGCCGTCGCAGGCGCTCGACCAGATGTCATTGGCGATCGACACCGCCGCGGCGCTGAGCTGCGCGGAGGGCATCGGCGTGATGGAAGCGCTGTTTCACTGCACGCTCGACTACCTCAAGCAGCGCCAGCAGTTCGGCCGCCCGCTGGCCAGCAACCAGGCGCTGCAGCACCGGCTCGTCGACATGCATGCGCTGTTGCGCGAGGCCGAAGGGCTGGCGCAGTGGGCGGTGGAGGCCATCGATGCCGAGCCGGCCGTGCGCGCGCACGCAGTGTCGACCGCCAAGGTGCACGTCGGTCAGGCGCTGCGCCACATCGGCCAGGAAGCGGTGCAGCTGCACGGCGCGATCGGCACCACCGACGAATACCCGCTGAGCCATCACTTCAAGCGCGCCACCGCGCTGTCGCTGCTGTTCGGCGACGTCGACCACCACCGCGCACGCCTGGGCCAGGCGATGCGCAACGACCACAGGCCTCGAGCGGCATGAATCTCCTCGCCACCGAGGCCGAACGCCGCTTCGCCGACGAGGTGCGCGACTTCATCGTCTCGCACCTGCCGAGCGAGGTCGCACACAAGGTCGCCCACGACCAGCACCTGAGCAAAGACGACGTGCAAGCCTGGCAAGCGCCGCTCGCGGCCAAAGGCTGGCTCGCCTACACCTGGCCGCTCGAACACGGCGGCACCGGCTGGACGCCGCGCCAGCAGTTCATCTTCGAAACGCTGTCGAGCGAGCACGACTGTCCGCCGATCAACCCGTTGGGCCTGCGCATGGTCGGCAAGGTGATCCAGCGTTTCGGCTCGCCATGGCAGCAAGAGCGGTTTCTGCCGCCGATCCGCGCGTCGCGGGAGTGGTGGTGCCAGGGCTACTCGGAGCCCAATGCCGGTTCCGATCTCGCGTCGCTGGCCACGCGCGCCGAGCGGCGCGGCGATGTCTACGTGGTCAACGGCCAGAAGATCTGGACCTCGTACGCGCACTGGGCCGACTGGATGTTTTGCCTGGTGCGCACCAGCCGCGAGAGCAAGTCGCAGAACGGCATCTCGTTTTTGCTGATCGACATGAAGACGCCGGGGATCGAGGTGCGGCCTATCCCGCAGCTCGACGGCACGCACAACTTCAACGAAGTGTTCTTCACCGACGTCGAGGTGCCGGCGCATCAGCTCGTCGGTGAAGAGGGCCAGGGCTGGACCTGCGCCAAATACCTGCTCACGCACGAGCGCCTGGAGACCGCGGCGCTGCCGTCGTGCCAGCGCACGATGCGGCGCCTGAAACAGGTGGCGTTCGCACCGGTCGAAGGCGGCCCGGCGCCGGCTGACGACCCGCAGTTCCTGACGCAGCTGGTCGATGCCGACGTGCGGCTCACCGCGCTGGAGTTGCGCGTGCTCGCCTTCCTGCAGCAGCAGAGCCAGGGCCAGCCGCTCGGGCCCGAGGTGTCGGAGCTGAAGGTGCGCGGCACCGAGCTGTACCAGCGCCTGCTCGAGCTGTTGATGATCGCTGCGGGCCCCGATGCGCTGGCCTATCACCGCGACTTCGTGCTCGGCACCGCGAGCGCGCCGGCGTTCGGGCCGGCCTATGCCGCCACCGCGGCCGGGCGCTACTTCAAGTGGCGCTCGATGTCGATCCTCGGCGGGTCGAACGAGATCCAGCGCAACGTGGTCGCCAAAGCGGTGCTCGACATCCGCTGACGGCGCCTCAGGCCACCTTCAGCACGCGGTCAGCCACGTCGAGCAGCCGATCGCGCACTTTGGGCAGGCTGATGCGCTCGTCGATCAGCCACTGCATCATCGCGCCGCGCATCGCGCCGAGCAGGATCACGGCGGTGGCCGCGGGGTCGGTGCCGGGCGCGATCTCGCCAGTTTGCATGCCGTAGCGGATGTGGTTCTCGAAGTACGCCAGCGCCGCGCGGTTGTAGTCGGCGATGTCGGCGCGCAACGCGGACGAGGCCATGAAGCCCTCGGTCATCATGACCAGCAGCGCGCGTGTCGTGGTCCATCCCGGGCCTTTGCGGCTGAAGTAGATGCTGATCGTGCCGCGGATGGCGTCCAGGCCCGGCGCCCGCTTGGGCCAGGCCTCGCGCTCGGCCTTGAAGCGCTCGCCGATGTAGGCCACCAGCGAGCGCAGCAAACCCGCCTTGCTGCCGAAGCGGTGCGCAGGCAGTCCGCGGCTGTAGCCGGCGGCCTCGCCGATCTCGGCCAGCGTCATGCGGATCGAGCCGCGTTGCGCGACGATCGCAAGCGCCGCTTCGAGCAGCCGTTGCTCCGCCTGTTCGCGGCGCTGCGCGTGGGTGCGACGCACCGGCCGTGCGGCGGCCGTGGGTTTGCGCGCAGGCCCTCGTGTCTTTGCCGAACCGCTGGCCGCCATGCGCGTCATTCGGGCTTGATGCCCGCCAGTTCGGCCACGCGCTTGAAGCGGTTGTACTCGCGCAGTTGGAACTCGCCGAGCTCCTTCGGCCCCATCATCAGCGGCGCCGACACCTGCGTGGCCTGCCACGCGCGGCCTTCTTCCGACGTCATCGCGCGGTGCACGTAGGCGGCGAGCTTGTCGACGATGTCGTTCGGCGTGTCGGCACGCACGAAGAACGCCGACCAGACCCAGGTCTCGAACTCGGGAAAGCCGCTTTCCTTCATCGTTGGAATGTCGGGGAACTTCGGCTCGCGCTTGTCGCCGGTGATGGCCAGCACGCGCAGGCGGCCGCCCTTCATCAACTCGATGGTGCCGCCGAAATCGATCACGCCGACGTCGAGCTGGCCGCCGACGACATCGGTCAGCATCTGCGCCCCGCCCTTGTACGGGATGTGCGTCACCGGCAGGCCGGTGGTCGTGCCGAGCCACGCCGCCACCAGCTGGTAGCCGGCGGAGTAGTTGCCCAGCTGCAGCGGCGTGTTGTTCTTCCTGGCGG
>DATKJN010000502.1:0-2170 GCA_035543655.1 Burkholderiaceae bacterium
CGTGCCGCTGCAGCTCGAGATGCCGCGCGCCGCGCCGGCCGACATTCGGCTCGAGCTGCGCCGCGGCGCTGCGACGGTGATCGTCAATTGGCCTGCCCAGGAAGCTGCGGCGTGTGGCAGCTGGCTGCGTGAGTGGCTCCGATGATTCGCATCGATGCCCTGTGGCTTGCCGTCGAGCCCGTGGACATGCGCGCCGGCATCGATCGGCTGCTTGCACGTGTCGTGCAGGTCTTCGGCGCCGCCCGGGCTCACCACGGCTACCTCTTCGCCAACGCACGATCGAACCGGATCAAGCTCCTGGTGCATGACGGATTCGGCGTGTGGTGCGCGGCACGCCGACTCAACACGGGCAGCTTCGAATGGCCGCGCGCTGGCGCCGTCGATGCTGCGCCGCTGACGCTGACCAAGGATCAGTTCGACGCCCTGGTCCTGGGACTTCCGTGGCAGCGTCTGGAGCAGATGCGACTGATCACGCGCATGTAAGAGACCGAGGCGTTGCCACCCGCGTGCAATTCGAACAAGCACCGATGGCTTGTGCGTGGACGGACATGCACACTGCCACTCCATGCTCGATGTGCATGCGATCAGAACCAAGGACCTCGCGGCTGTGAGCCCCGCCGAACTGGCGCAGTTGGCCGCGCAGATGCTGGCCCACATCACCGAGCAGAGCAAACACATCGATGCGCAGAGCAAGCGCATCGACTCGCAGGCGCAGGCGATCAAGTGGCGCGACGCGAAGATCGAGAGCATCACGTTGCAGCTGGCGCGGCTGAAGGCCTGGAAGTTCGGCGCCAAGAGCGAGCGCATGAACGCCGAGCAGCGCGAGATCTTCGAAGAGACGCTGGCCGCTGACCAGGCCGACCTGGAGGCCCAGCTCGCGGCCTTGCAAGCGAACTGCACCGCAAGCCGCAGCGCACCAGACAAGCAGCAGCGCCGCCAGCCCAAGCGCGAAGCACTGCCGCCCCACCTGCCGCGCGTGGACCAGCGCATCGAGCCCGAGGACACCCACTGCCCGACGCCCGAGTGCGGCCGCCCGATGGTGCGCGTGGGCGAGGACATCAGCGAGCGGCTGGACCTCGTGCCGGCGAAGTTCTTCGTGCAGCGCCAGATCCGCGGCAAGTGGGCGTGCAAGTGCTGCCAGCTCCTGGTGCAGGAGCCGGCCGCCGCGCAGGTCTTCGACAATGCGCTGCCAACGCCGGGCCTGCAGGCCCACACAGTGGTCAGCCGCTTCGTCGATCACATTCCCTACTACCGGCAGGAGCAGATCAACGCGCGCTCGGGGGTGCACACGCCGCGCTCGACGCTGGCGGCCTGGAGCGGGCACACCGGGGCGCAGCTGATGCCCCTGTTCGAGGCGCACCGCAGCTTCGTGCTCGGCTCGCGCGTCCTTCATGCCGACGAGACGCCGATCTCGCTGCTCGACCCCGGCAGGGGCAAGACCAAGAAGGCCTACATGTGGGCCTACGCGCGTGGCGCCTTCGATCCCGAGCTCGGCGTGGTGTACGACTTCTGCGCCGGGCGCGGGGGGCAATACCCCAAGGAGTTGCTCACCGGTTGGTCGGGCACGCTGGTCGTCGATGCCTACGGCGGCTATGACGAGGCCCTGCGCGTGCAGGGGCGGATCGTCTCTCATTGCTTGGCGCATTCGAGGCGAAAATTTGACGAGCTGTTCAAAGCCAACGCGAGCGAGGTGGCTGCCCAGGCCATCCAGCGCATCGCCTGGCTGTACCGGATCGAGGCCGACGGCCGACCACTGAGCGCCGAGCAACGCCTGCTGATGCGACAGGAGCGATCCAAGCCGCTGTGGGAGGAGTTGCACGTTTGGCTCAAGCTCGAGCGCATGCGTGTGCCCGACGGCAGCTCCATCGCCAAGGCGATCGACTACAGCTTGAACCGCTGGTCGGGGCTCTCGCAATTCCTGCTCGACGGCGAGGTGCCGATCGACAATAACCACCTTGAGAACCAAATGCGGCCCTGGGCGCTTGGACGTCGCAATTGGTTGTTCATCGGCAGCCAGTTGGCCGGTGAGCGAGCCGCGATGGTGATGAGCCTGCTGCAGTCGGCCAAGCTCAATGGGCACGACCCGCATACGTACCTCACGGACGTCCTGGAGCGACTGCCGACGCATCTGGCCAACCGCATCGACGAACTGCTGCCGCATCGCTGGCAG
>DATKJN010000503.1:0-2012 GCA_035543655.1 Burkholderiaceae bacterium
GCCTCCACGCTGAACGTGCCGCTGCCCTGCAAGGGCACCAACACGTGGCTGTCGTGGCCGTGCACGATGTCGAGCAGCCGCTGGCGCAGGCCGGCCGTGACGGCGTTGAAGTCGGCGTCCCACGAGCCCCAGTCCTTCAGCATGGCGAGCTTGGTGCGCAGCGTGGTGGTCAGCGGGCCTGGCGTGAGCAGGATGCGGTCGCGATCCATCGGGTGTCTCCGCGTTATCGGTCGTCTATCGTTGCTTCCAGGCCTGCGTGCGGCGATCGATCCACCACGACAAGGCCATGAAGCCGAATGTCGCCGCCGCGTTCGCTGCAGCGATCAATATAGCCATCGCTGCCGCCGCGCCGATCTCGCCCGCTTCGTCGAGGTTCAGGATGGCGATCGCCGCGACTTTGGTCTCTGGTGAATAGAGGAAGACCACGGCCGAGATCGTCGTCATCGCATTGATGAAGAAGTAGCGCGCGATGTCGATCAGCGCGGGCGTGCAGATCGGCAGGGTCACGCGCCAGAATGTCTTGTAGAACGGCACTTTCAGCGAAGCCGACACCGACTCGAACTCCGCGTCGAGTGCCTTCAACGCAGTCACCGCAGTCAGGTGACCGGTGGTGTAGAAGTGCACGATGGTGCAGATGGTGAGCAGCGTGAGCGTGTGGTACAGCCCGTTGAGCGGGTTGTTCGGCGCGTTGAAGAAGAAGATGTAGCCCAGACCGAGCACCAGACCGGGTACAGCCATCGGCAGCATCGCGAGCAGGCGCACCAGGCTGCGCACCGGCTTCAACCCCTGGGTCTTCTCCAGCATGTAGGCGCCGATGAACACCAGCGCGCCGCCGAACACCGCGGTGCCGGCTGCCATCGCGAGGCTGTTGACGAACGCCTCACCGACCTCGGCGTCGAACAGGCCCATCGTGTAGTGGCGCAGGCTCGGGCTCAGGTTGTAGGGCCAGAAACTGGCGAACGACGCGAACACGGCCATGCCGAGCATCGCCAGGATCAGCGCGCAGACCGCCACGCAGTACGCCGACATGATCGCGTCGAACCAGGGTGCCTTCTTTGGCTGGTACGGCACGGCGCGCGCCGTGAGCATCGCGGTCTGCTTCTTGCTGACCCAATGGTCGACCGCGAACGTGAGCACCGCCGGCGCGAGCAGCAACAGCGCGACCACCGCGCCTCGCTGGAAGTCCTGCTGGCCGATCACGAGCTTGAACACGTCGGTGGCCAGCACGTTGAAGTTGCCGCCGATGACCTTGGGAATGCCGAAGTCGGTGACGACCAGCGTGAAGGTCACCAGCGCGGCCGAGATCAGGCCGTACTTGGCGCCCGGCAAGGTGATGGTGAAGAACTTGCGCGCGGCGGTCGTGCCCATCGAGTCGGCGGCTTCGTACAGGCGCGCGTCGGCCGCCGACAGCGCGGTGACCAGGATCATCAGTGCGTGCGGGAAAGTCGAGAATGCTTCCGCCACCACGATGCCGGGCGCGCCATAGATCTGATCGATGCCGACCTTGGCCAGCCAGGCTTTGAGCAGGCCCTGGTTGCCGAACCAGTAGATCAGCGAGATCGCGGCCAGCAGGGATGGCGCGAGCAGCGGCACCAACGTGATGGTGCGGGCCAACGCCTTGAAGCGCATGCGGCTGCGCGTGAGCGCATACGCGAAGCCGAACGCGGCGGGGATCGTGATCAAGGTGACCACCGTCGACACCCACACGCTGTTCCACAACGATTCCAGCAGCGCCGGGGTCTTGGCGTAGGCGATGAAGTTGCCCAGTCCGGCGAACCGGCCTTGCGCGTCTTGCAGCGACTGCTGCAGGATGGCTGACAGGGGGGCGGCCAAAAATGCCAGCAAGCCGAGCGCCACGCCGATCAAGGCGACGTGCGCGATGCGCTCGCTCCAGTGCACTTGCTGGCGCACCGGCGCGGCGGCTCTCAACACCGCACTCATGGACTACTCGAAGATGCGCATGCGCTCGGGCACCACGCGCAGCGGCAAGCGGCTGCCGACCTCGAGCTGCG
>DATKJN010000504.1:0-2235 GCA_035543655.1 Burkholderiaceae bacterium
AAACGCAGCATTGACGGTACGAGCGGGCGCCGCGCGCACGCCGCGCGAGGTGCCCGATGGAGCATCGGCGATAGACGTTCAGGAGACCGCATGACGATCAAAGTTGCCATCAACGGCTACGGCCGCATCGGGCGCAACATCCTGCGCGCGCTGTACGAGTCGGGCCGCAAGGACGTGCAGATCGTCGCCGTGAACGACCTCGGCGATGTCGCGACCAACGTGCACCTCACCAAGTACGACACCGCGCACGGCCGCTTTCCGGGCACGGTGAGCGTCGAGGGCGACTCGCTGGTGATCAACGGCGATCGCATCAAGGTGCTGGCGGTGCGCAACCCGGCCGAGCTGCCCTGGAAGGCGCTCGGTGTCGACGTGGTGCACGAGTGCACCGGCCTGTTCACGAGCAAGGCCAAGACGCAGGCGCACCTCGATGCCGGCGCCAAGAAGGTGATCATCAGCGCGCCGGCCGAGAAGGACGTCGACGGCACCATCGTCTACGGTGTCAACCACGGCACGCTGAAGGCCTCGCACACGGTGATCTCCAACGCCAGCTGCACCACCAACTGCCTGGCGCCGGTGGCCAAGGTGCTGCACGACAAGCTCGGCATCCAGAGCGGCTTGATGACCACCATCCACAGCTACACCAACGACCAGGTGCTGACCGACGTGTTCCACAAGGACCTGCACCGCGCGCGCGCGGCCGCGATGAACATGATTCCCACCAAGACCGGCGCGGCGGCCGCGGTGGGACTGGTGCTGCCGGAGCTCAACGGCAAGCTCGATGGCTTCGCGATGCGCGTGCCCACCATCAACGTGTCGGTGGTCGACCTCACCTTTGTTGCGGCGCGCAACACCACCAAGGAAGAGGTCAACTCAATCGTCAAGGAAGCGGCCGAGGGCGCGCTGAAGGGCATCCTCGGCTACAGCACCGAGCCGCTGGTGTCGAGTGACTTCAATCACGACAGCCACAGTTCGGTGTTCGATGCGCCGCAGACGCGCGTGACCAACGGCAACCTGGTCAAGGTGCTGTCCTGGTACGACAACGAATGGGGCTTCTCCAACCGCATGCTCGACACCACCGTGGCTTTGATGGCGGCCAAATAACCCCGCGGGTGCGCCGATTGCTGTGCAAAGAGCCGCGTCCGCGGCTCTTTGTCTGTTCGGATGGCCTTCCAGCCTCAGCCCTTTACGTGGCGACACCATCGGGGGCCCTCTTTTCGATAGGCTATGCAAATGTGTGACCGCCCTTGGCAACGCAGCGTTCTGTACCCGGCTCTGGCCTGGGCCCTCGCTGCCTGCGCGGGCGCCAACACGCCGCCGCCGGAGCATGCGTTCCAGCGCATCATGGTGTACACGGCCCGTGAATGGCCGAGCACGGCGCCGGTGTCCGATCGCGCCAAGCGCCTGAGCGGCGTGCCGGTGAGCGACGTGATCGAGCTGGCGCCCGACCGCTACCGGATGTCGCTGCAATGCCCCGATGCCGACGCCTGCCGCGCCGCCATGGCGCGCATCGCAGCCGACAAGACCTTTGCAAAGGCTGTCGATGCCGAGGGCCGCGTGCAGATCCCGGCCAAACCCACGCGCGATGCATCGCGCTGACATGAACGAAAGAGTGCAGTGATGAAGCGTCCCGCGATCGGCAAGGCCTTGGTTCTGTGTGCGGCGTTGTCGTTGCCTGCGCTGGCCGCGGCGCCGGCGGCCCAACCGAAGAGCTCCGGCGCCAGCAATGCGCGGGTCATCGTCAAGTACAAGGGCGAAGGCAGCTTGATGCGCGAAAGTGCCCTTGCGGTGCGTGCCGGCGAACCCGTGCAGGCGCAACACGCGGCGCGGTTGTCGCAGCGCCTCGGTGTGCGTTTGACCGACGGCACTGCCATCGCGCCGCGCACCCAGGTGCTGCATGCCAAGGGGCTGTCGTCCGCGGAGCTGGTGGCACGCTTGAAGGCCGACCCCGAAGTCGAGCATGTCGAGGTCGATGCCCGCGTGAAGCGCGCCGATGTACCCAATGATCCGATGTACGCAGGAGGCCAGCCGGTCATCACGCCAGCCGTGGGACAGTGGTACCTGCGGCCCACCAACACGACCTTCGTGTCGGCGATCAACGCCCAGGCCGCATGGGATGCGACCATCGGATCTCCGGCTGTGGTGGTTGCCATTCTCGACACCGGTGTACGCCGAGACCACCCCGATCTGGCCGGCAAACTCTTGCCCGGCTACGACTTCGTGACGGCCGACGCGCCG
>DATKJN010000505.1:0-2322 GCA_035543655.1 Burkholderiaceae bacterium
CGATCTTGTCCCACAGCCACTCGCCAAGGCTGTGCGCGATCGGCACTGTGGCGGCGAAGCTGCCCAGCACGAAGAATGCCCACGAGTAAATCAGCGCGAGCAGGATGGACCACTGCACGAGCTGCATGCTGCCGACCGCGAGGCGCGCCAGAAACTCGCGCCAGTCGACATACGGAAAGCGCGCCGCGAGCCGGTCGCGCCACTTCTCCATTCTCTCGACGGCGACCCGACCGGCGCGGTAGGTGATCCAGATCAGAAGGCCGAGCAAGGCGGTGGCGACAGCGGTCCGAGCCGCGCCTTGCACCAGCTGCCGGCCATCGTTCGTGTCGTGCCACGCGGCGCGCACTTGCTCCAGCCGTCCCTGGGTCTGCGTGACCAGTGTGGCGAGGGTCTGCCTGGCCTCGGCATCGACGTCGCCTTCGGCGATCGAGAACATCAAACGGTCGCCGAGCATGAACTGCACGCCCTTGATGTCACCCAAGGAGGCCGACACGACATGGATTGGATCGTAGATGGCCGATATCGGCATCTCCTTGAGCCGCTCCTTGGCCCGCTCGACCCGCGCTTGCGGCGTGGCGCCGGCGATGCGCACGCGCAGTGTGACCACCTCGCGGTTGAGCAAGCGCAACGTGGCCGGCGGGTCGACCGGTTGATCGGTCGCGGCACGCGTCGCGGGGCTGACGGCCGGGCTGGTTGCATCGGCGGCAACGGCAATCGTCGCCATCAGCGCCAACAAGGCGCAGAACGCGGCAACCCAGTTTCTGGTCACACCGTCATCCCATTCGCAGCGACGGCAACAAGGCCCGCGCGCGCTCGACCCATTCCGCGCGGCCGATCAGCAACTCCGGCGTCTTGGCGTCGGCCTGGTTGAAGCGGCACGCGCTGCCGTCGAAGCGACAGGCCACCAGCCCGTGGGCGAGCGCCACGCCGACCGGCGCGCAGGCATCCCATTCGTTCATGCCGCCGGCATGCACGTAGAGCTCGGCGTCGCCACGCACCACCGCCATCGCCTTGGCGCCGGCCGAGCCGATGCGCAGCAACGGACCGTCGAGTTGTTTCGCCAGCGCCTCGGCCCATGCCGGCGGACGGCTGCGGCTGACGACGATGCGCGGCTTGCCGATGTAGCGCTTGCCGGACGCGGCCACCTGGTCGCTGCGCCACAGCTCCTTCAGCGCCGGCAGCGCCACCACGCTGGCGGCGGGCGCGCCGTCGATGCACAACGCCACGTGCACCGCCCAGTCGGTGCGATTGCCGGGTTCGCAGAACTCGCGCGTGCCGTCGAGCGGATCGACGATCCACACGCGGCTGCGCTGCAGGCGCGCCGGATCCGGCACCAGCTCCTCCGACAACAACGCATCGTCGGGCCGATGCTCGCGCAGCAGCTCAACGATGATCGTGTTGGCCTGTTGATCGCCGGCCTGCCCCAAGGCTTCGCCGCGCAGGCCCGAGTCGGCGCGCAGCGCCATCAGGCGCTGCCCCGCCTGCTCGGCCGCGAGCGCGGCCAGCGCGGCGTCGTCGAGTGCTGCGCCCGTCACGCGGACAGGGCCTCGAAGCCGGCCTGCTGGCGCCAGCTCGCACGCGCCGGCGCGCACAGCCGCTGCAGCAACTGCACGGCGGCATCGGTGTGCGCCGCGCCGCGCGCGGCCGCACCGCTGTACAGCGTGGCCAGGCCATGCGGTGCGGGCAACACGCCGAGCAGTTGCACCCCCGGCGTGTAGCGGATCTCGCTGACCTGCGTGATGCCCACGCTGCGCAGGTCCGCCCGCTCGGCCAGGGCGGACATCGCGGCAGCGCCGTTGGGAAACGCGCGCAGGCGCGGCTCGATGTCGGGGAGCTGGAGCGCCTTCAATACGCGCAGCGCGTGGATGCCAGCGGTCGCGCGCTCGGGATCGGGCAGGTAGATCGCATTCGACGGCTCGAGCACCGCCAGCAGCGACGGCACGTCGGACACCGGTTGCGTCGCAGCGCCGGTGGGCACGGCCACGCCGGTGTGCACCCAGCCGAGATCGTCGATGCGCGCCGCATCGACGCGGCCCTCACGCGCCAGCGTGTCGATCATCGCGCGCGTCAGAATGATCAGGTCGCATGGCGCACCGGCGTTCAAGCGCTCGAGCACCGCCCCGACGGCGCCGAACGTGCACTGCAGCGTGAACCCCGAGTCGCGCTCGAAGTCGGCCTGTTGCCCCTGCACCAGCCCTTTGGCGGCGCCGGCACTGAGCACATGGAGGTCGGGCATCAGTTCTCCGCCTTGATGCCCGCCTTGCGCACGATCTGCGCCCACTTGTCGATGTCGGCACGCAGATAACGATCGAACTCCTCCAC